>NZ_JAMQGP010000005.1 GCF_023703465.1 Echinimonas agarilytica
CCATTGGCCTAGTGCCAGAAGTCAGTATAACTGTGACCAACGATCCGGAAGACACCACGCCAACCTTTAGTGGTACCTCGGATAATACCGTGGGTGATTTAACGTTGACGGTGAACGGTGTTGAATACGCGGTCACGCCAGAGCTTGATGGCTCGTGGGAATTCACACTGCCCGATGGCGCAGCGTTAGCCGATGGCGAGTACACTGCGACTATCGATGGAGTCGATGCGCAAGGCGATGCTGCTGAAACCTCAGATGCCGACTTCACCATTGGCCTAGTGCCAGAAGTCAGTATAACTGTGACCAACGATCCGGAAGACACCACGCCAACCTTTAGTGGTACCTCGGATAATACCGTGGGTGATTTAACGTTGACGGTGAACGGTGTTGAATACGCCGTCACGCCAGAGCTTGATGGCTCGTGGGAATTCACACTGCCCGATGGCGCAGCGTTAGCCGATGGCGATTACACTGCGACTATCGATGGAGTCGATGCGCAAGGTGATGCTGCTGAAACCTCTGAAGTCGATTTTGAGATCGCAACACCTCCAGATACTATTTCTATCAACGTTATTGCTGGCGATGATGTGGTGGATGATTCAGAAGACAGAGCTGTGAGTATTAACGGTACTACCAGCGGTATTGAAGAAGGGCAACGGGTCAATGTAACGATCACCGATGACCAAGATTCAGAAGTCTACACGGGCAAAGCTATCGTGGATGAAAATGGCAATTGGGAAATACTCGATGCCGACTTGTCAGGATTGCCTGAAGATGCATCCTATACCGCCACTGCAACGACCAATGATGCGTTAGGCAACGACCCCATCGAATCCACACGTGATTTCACAACACTTGATTCCAACAGAGCCCCTACTGCAGAAGATGACATTGGTTTCGTCATAGAAACGTTCCGCTTTGGTCAGGCTGGTGATGGCGATGAAACGTTTGTGAGTTGGAAAGATGCAGTGGATGACGGAACTATCACCGCAGGATCTGGAATTGATGGTGTAAGCGCTTCAGCCCATATTACCAGTCAAGGCGGAATGCCGGTTATTGGCGTTAAATCGAATGATAAGTATGGCGGTCCAGCGGCAGGACAAATTGAATACCGTAGCGACAATTCAAATGGCGCAGAGTCGGGTACCTCTGAGTTTCTATCCGTTAATTTAGGGGGAATGACAACGTCTGCCAGCTTCGGCTTCCGAAATATGTATTACAACGAGCAGGGTAAGAGCATTGAACAAGGCGTTTGGAAGGCTTACCTCAATGGAGAAGAAGTCGCCAGTGATACCTTTTATGCTAAGTATGGTAAAAGTGAAGGCGATGTAAATATCGATTTGGGAGGGCTTTTCTTTGATGAAATTCGTTTTGAAGCAGCCGAGTATGTCAAAGGTGCTGCGGACGATGGTAAAGACTCTTCCGATTATTATGTGAAGTATGTTGAGGCAGACGTGATCCAAGGCGGGCTCATCACAACCGAAGACTCACCTTTTCTCATAGAACCTTCGCTGCTATTGGACAATGATACCGACTTGGACGGTGATTCATTGGAAATTATCGGTTTCACCCAGCCCGAAAAAGGCACGATAACTCAAAATCCTGATGGCTCATTTGAATATGATCCGAATGGAGAATTTGATGACTTAGAACTGGGAGAAGGAGAAAAAGACACCTTCACCTATACCATCACAGATGAATTTGGAAATGAAGTTACGGGAACTGTAACGGTCGAAGTAGTAGGCCTCTCCGATACTCAAGCACCGCAAGTGAATGCTTTGTTTGTTGATGAGCTTTTGGAAACGCCAAATGAATTAGATGACATGCTGCCCGGACAAGATCCGGTTCCCGCGAATGCTGGTGCGGGTGGTCAAGGAAGCGGGGGCGAAAGCCTTCCAGAAATAAAAGTAGATGTTGATATTTAATTAAGGGAACACAGTTTCAGGATAAATCTATGAAGTCTTCATTTTTATCGGCAGCGTTCTGCTGCTTCGTAACGGTGTTTGGGCACCCAGTTCAGGCTAGTAGCCTTCCCAATATTGTAGAGCTCGCAGTACAAACGCATCCTCAATTAATTCAGAGTGATCGCAAGGTTAGAGAAGGTGAGCAAATTGTCGAGCAAGCGAAAGGCGGGTATTTACCATCAGTTGATATAACCGCCGACTGGGGGTATGAGGTCGTTGACACGCCATCGACACGCGCGTCGCAAACTGATGATGAAACTTGGAATAACGGCCGAATTGGTTTTGAAGCGCGTCAAATGCTGTTTGATGGTCAAGCTACATCTAACGATGTGCGTCGAACAGAGGCGTTTACTCAAGCTCGAGAATATGAACGCCAAGGCATGACGCAAAGCATTGCTCTTGCCGCCAGCCAAGTCTATCTTGATGTATTACGCCATCGTCAACATTATGAATTATCTAAAATAAACTTAGAAAATCATCGTGTTATTTATCAGCAAATTTCGAGTCGAGTAGAGCGAGGTGTCGGCACTAAAGCCGACCAGTCACAAATTGAAAGCCGCTTAAATAATGCCGAGTCTAATGTCATTGCTGCGCAAAATAATTTACTTGACGCAGAAGCCTCGTATCAGCAAGTGATTGGCGAATTGGCTCCGCATCAGCTGCAACCGTTCAGTTTTAATGCCGCAATGTTGCCGAGATCTTTGGCCGATGCAGAAGAGCAAGTGAGGTTGGGTAATCCTATTGTTCTTGCCTCAAGAGCTGATATTAAAGAAGCTGAGAGCCGTTACGATTACAGTAAGTCTAGCTACTACCCAGAAGTCGACTTGGTCTTGTTCGGTGATTACGGTGAAGATTTAGACGGCACCAACGGCAGTAATAAGAACTACGGTGCTATGGTGCAAATGCGTTGGAATATATTCCGTGGAGGATCTGATAAGGCCTCCGAAAGAGCGTCAGCTTTTGTTGTTGAACAAGCTCGCGCGATCAACAGCAACACCCATCGTGACGCACGCCAGCGACTCAAGCTCTCTTGGTCAGCCTTTCAAATGTTAGAGCGCCAAGAGAAGTTTTTGGCTCAATATGCCGCAGCTTCTGAGCGAACGCGCGACTCGTATAAAAAAGAATTTAACTTAGGCAAGCGAACATTACTTGATCTTCTAGATTCTGAAAACGAATTATTTGGTGCACAGAATCAACACCTAGATGCACGTATTGATTATGAATTGTCTAAAGCTCGCATCTTAGAGGCGGTGGGTGAGCTTTACCAACAACTTACGTCCGCACAATAACGCTAGACAATTTTCAGGGATGAAATTATGAAATATTATATCGTTGCGCTGATATCTGCGTTGGCATGGGGAAGCAGTGCCAATACCGGTGAAATGGTTGAAAAAAACTATTTGTATTACGTGGGTGGCCATATTGGACACGCAGAAATGGATGGTAGTCACCCTGTTGATGGGGGCAATGAACTTAAGCGAGGCCCATTCTTTGGCGGTGAATTTGGCATGCGCCCTTTCTCAAATGACCATATCGAGCTGCGCTTTCGAGTAGAGCACTCACAACTGGATGTGGCTGACCAGAAAAGTGATGAGTCAGCCATGTGGTATGCCGCAGACGTATTGTATTTCCTAAACAACAACTACAACTACATTTTCATTGGCCCACATTATCAAGATTTCGATAGTAATTCCCAGACCGGAGCACAGTTAGGCTTGGGGGCGCGTTATCACTTTACACCAGAGTGGGCGATGACAGGTGAGGTGCAAGGCCTTTATGGTTTTGACGATGAAACCACAGACTTTATGGCTTCTATTGGCATTCAGTATTTCTTTGGTTCCAAGTCAGTTCCATCAAGTTTTAGCGATGACGACCAAGATGGGGTTGCGAATCACATTGATGACTGTTTGCATACGCCAGCGGGCTATAGTGTGGATAACACAGGGTGCACATTATTCCGTGAACAGGCTATTGTCGAAAAAGTCACGGTTCATTTCGAAAACGACAGCGCTGAAGTCCCTGCTAGTTATTACAACAATGTGGCTGACATTGCCGACTTTATGAAGCAACATCCACAGCTTAATATTGTGGTTGAAGGCCATACATCGCTGGTAGGTTCGGAACAATATAATCAGCGCTTATCTGAACGTCGCGCGGAAGCTGTCAAAGATATACTGATTCACCGTTATCAAACCGACGCATCTAGGGTTTCAACGATGGGATATGGAGAGACTCAACCATTAGTGGAGCCTGAAACGTCAGCTAAAGATGAAGCTGAAAACCGACGAATAATGGTTGAAATGTCAGTGAAAGAAGCTGCTCCTATTTCTCAAATTGAGCTTTAGTTTTTGCCTTCTTTAATGTGCTCTGGCTACACTCAAGCTTCTCCTTGTGGAAGGTGATTGATTTAATGCCAAGAGCGTTTTCAATATTGATACTCACATGGTTGTCGCTTTGTCTTGCGGTGGGCGTGTACAGTGCCAATCAAGAGCTCGATTTCTCTAAAATCATTCAGACGCTCAATAGTAAATATGGCCAAGATGCTGCTACCCGTGGAGCGTCATGGCAGAAACTCATCCAAAAAAACTTAAGTAGCTATGAAGTCGTTCAGCTCAAAGCTGTGAACGACTATTTCAATGGTTTTTTGTTTGCTGAAGATTCTGTGGTTTGGAAAAAGAATGATTATTGGGCAACACCTGTTGAGTTTATAGGCCGAGGAGCCGGAGACTGCGAAGATTTTACCATTGCAAAATACTTCACCTTACTTGAAATGGGGTTCCCGCAAGAAAAATTACGTTTAATGTACGTCAAAGCAGTGCGTTACAACCAGCACCACATGGTGTTGACCTACTACCATAAGCGCGGTGCGGTGCCTCTAGTACTGGACAATATCGACCCTGAAATCAAGCCTGCGACTGAGCGGGGCGACCTCATTCCAATTTATAGTTTTGATGCAGACTATCTGTGGCTTGCAAAAGCACGCGGTGAAGGCCAACTTGTGGGGGGTTCTGAGCGCCTGAGTCTGTGGAAAGATCTCCGTCAACGATTATCTGAATTTGTTAAACAAGGTGCTGACCTTACTGTTAGTGCCGATAAGGAAACGCCATGAGTTTGTATCGTCAAGTATTGCTGCTGCTCATCATGATCACAGTTTTATCGCTGACTGCGGTTATGACGCTGAATCTAAAAAATAGCGCCACATACATGGAGGGCCAATTGAGGGTCACGGCGGAAAGTGCCTTGACCTCTTTGGGTATGCGATTAGCTCCCATTCTGCAGCCGTACGACCAAGCTCTGGCTGAATCAACGGTGTGGGCCGCATTTGATGGCGCGTATTACAAAAGTATTGAAGTATTGGTATATGAAAATGATGAAACGATTCGCCGCGTCAACAGCGCTCAACCTGGTGATGTTCCAGAATGGTTTACGCAGCTATTTGAATTTGAGCCTGTGATCGCCGAAGCGCCAATTACTAATGGTTGGAACGAAGTCGCTCATGTTCGTATTGAGGGGCATCCAGGCTATATCCAACAGCAACTGTGGTCACTTGGGCAACGCCTATTGATGTTCTACGGGGGCTTATTTGTGTTATGCGCGGCAGTAGCGGCTTTGGTATTGCGTTGGGTTATCTCTAAGCCATTGGGCCATATCGAACGCCAAGTACATGCGATTGAAGAACGTGATTTCACTTATCGCATTCCAAACCCTGCAACGCCTGAATTAAAGCGGGTTGTAAAAGCCATGAATCATCTCACTGGGCTGCTAAGCGAGCGGTTCCAATCCAATGCAAAACAGTTGGAGTTACTGCGTGTTAAGGTTCAACAAGACGGTGAGACGCACGTTTCAAATCGGCGTTACTTCGTCAGTGAGTTAAATGTGAGAATTGATGAGCGAGAACCATTAGCCGTGGTGATGTTGTCGTTACTTGAGCGCGACAAAATTAGAAAGAATAACGGTTACAAGGCATGGTTGGATATTCTGAAATCTACGGTGCGAGCTTTAGAAAGTGTATTTAAAGAAGATGGTGTCGTCATCGGGCGTCTATCTGAAACTGATTTTGCTGTGCTGGTACCAGTGCTTCCCGATGATGACCTATCGGCACGTCTGTCTGACATTTCAAGCAAAATGGCAGGACTGTATCGAGTTGGGATTGCCCCGCATGAAGCGGTATCGGTGTTGGCTGGTATTGTGGTTCGAACCGATGAATATGTCACTGATGTATTTACTCGGCTTGACCAAGCGCTTCGAGATGCACACAGCGTTGGAATTAACCCTTGGTTGTGGGCGGAACCCGGAGATAATCAGAAACTTCGTTCCGGTCAGGAGTGGGTTGATCTTTTGCATGAACGATTGAAGCTCAATGATCTTGAGCTCAGTTATCAGCCACTTGTTAAAAGTTTGGGAGAAGGCCCCATTCATCACGAGGTTTATGCGCGGATTCATGATGAGACAGGACAATCATTGAGTGCAGGCTTATTTGTTCCTGTGATCGATCAGTTTGATTTGGGTTCGAAGCTTGATCGCGCTGTGATTGAGCGTATTTTTGAAAATGACAACATCACGATCCCTGTGGTGATGAATGTATCCTTATCGTCTGTTCGGGATACCCATTTCCTTAAAGCCCTAGCTGAAGTGCCAGATAATCGCCGTAGTTTACTTATTTTCGAAGTCACTGAGGTATCCGTGAGCCGAGACTTACGCGCAATTACCAGCTTTGTAACCGTATTGCGATCGCTTGGCTTTGGCTTTGGGGTCGATAATCTGGGGGTTGGCAGTCGAAGCCTCGATTACTTAACAGTATTGCGGCCTGATTACGTCAAACTCGCGCCATCGCTGTGCCGTCATGTTGACCCCGAAACAACGAGCATTATTACCGCGATAGGGAATACCGTTCATAATTTAAATATTCCCGTATACGGCACCAGTGTTGAGTCTGATGAGCAGTTAGAGGCGATACTGAAAGCCGGTGTTGACGGCTTTCAAGGTTATATCACCAAACGTGTTTAGATGAGTGAATCATCATCAGATTGCTCGGTGAGCAGAGTGTTGTCAGTACTCATTTCATCGAGCAGCATGGATCTGAACTGTTTACGGTCAGTCAGTTTTTCTTGAGCGGCTTCAGGTAGCTCTGTGAATTGAATGATGTTTTTTTTAACCAATAAGTTAATCATGTCCTCTAACACACGAATGAGTGTGACGTCGGAGTCCTGCAGCTGATCTAACGCGGTGTGTTGAGTTGCACTGGCTGACTTCAAAAAACCAATGATGTCGGGGTGATTTGCGGCTAACTGTTCATCGCAACCGTCTATTTCCACATCGGCAATCGCTACAATTTTGTTATCAACATTTCTTTTTACGAAAAACATAACAGCAACACTCTAATTTTGTTGGTATTTTAATAAAATCTAACGCTTGTTGTTACTATAATGGCATAAATTGAGTCACACTGAGAGTCTTCGAGTGGTTGGAGCTCAAAATACAGGATTTGCATGGTGAATCAAAAAACCGACGAATGGCGCGTTTCTGGGAAGGAAAATGCACATCTCGACCCATTGCTCGATGCGCTGACTTTTCTCAGTAAGTGGTACGGCAACCCTGTGGCTAGAGATGACTTAGCCGCGGGCCTACCCTTGCAAGACAATCGCTTTACACCTGAATTGTTTATGAGAGCAGCATCAAGGGCCAGTTTGTCTGCACGCATGTTGAAACGTTCTTTGGCTGATATCAAACCTGAACTTTTGCCGGCTGTATTATTAATGCGCGACAAAAGTGCTGTGATCTTGCAATCAGTCGATCAACAGCGCGCGCGCATCATTGTGCTGGAATCAGGCGAAGGTGAAACCACAATTGATTTAGACGAACTAGGCAATAGCTATGAAGGCTATGCATTGTTTGTGAAACCCCAGGTGCGTTTTGACGAGCGTGCCCCCGAAACACTAGAAAATAAAGATGAACACTGGTTTTGGGGGACTCTCAAGCGCAGTTGGCGCATTTATCGGGATGTGTTGGTCGCTTCTTTTCTGATTAGTTTGTTTGCGCTGGCGAGTCCGTTGTTCGTGATGAACGTGTACGATCGAGTCGTCCCTAATAATGCTGTTGATACGCTTTGGGTACTGGCTATTGGGGTTTTACTGGTGTTTGTATTTGACTTTATTCTTCGCCAGCTTCGATCTCATTTTATCGATGTAGCCGGGAAAAAATCAGAGATATTGATTTCGGCCAGCATATTGGAACGTGTGTTGGGCGTTAAAATGGCATCGCGCCCCCCTTCAGTGGGTGCTTTTGCGCGTCACTTACAAGAATTTGATTCCATCCGAGAGTTTATTACATCCGCTACGATTACGGCAGTGATTGATGTGCCATTTACCTTGGTGTTTTTTATTATTGTGGCAATGCTCGGAGGTTGGATTGTTGCGATTCCTCTGGCTATGGTTGCGATTATTATTGCCTACAGTGCTTGGGCGCAAGGGCCGATGAGTCGCGCAGTGGATGAGGCTGGTCGAATGTCTAGCCTTAAAAATGCCACTCTTATTGAAGCCTTGAATGGTCTTGAAACCATCAAGTTGACCGGTGCAGAGGGGCAAATGCAGCAACGTTGGGAGCAAGCCAACGGCCATATTGCTGAATGGAATGCAAATAGTCGCCGCTATGCGACATCGGTGTCGAGTGTTGCTTCTTTGTGCCTGCAAGCCACAACCGTATTCTTGATTGTGGCTGGGGTTTACCTCATTAACATTGGCGAGTTATCGATGGGGGGGCTCATCGCTTCAGTGATGTTATCGACTCGTGCACTGCAGCCTATGGCGCAAGTGGCGCAGCTGGCCACTCGCTACAACCAAACCAAGTCAGCTTTTGTCATGCTCAATGACATTATGAAACTGCCTGTTGAACTCCCTGAAGAGAAACGGTTTCTCTATCGCGAAAAGCTACTGGGCAACATCGATTTGAAGGACGTCAATTTTCATTATCCAGACCAGCAAAATATGGCCTTAAATGACATTAATTTGTCGATTAAAGCGGGCGAAAAAGTTGCCATTATTGGTCGTATTGGTTCGGGTAAGTCGACCTTGGGTAAACTGATAACTGCGATGTATGAAGCCACACGAGGCAGCATCTCGTTTGATAATGTGGATGGTCGTCAGCTAAGCCCGTCTCATATTCGGCATATGATGGGCGTGGTACCGCAGGATGTGACCCTGTTTTATGGCACACTTCGCGATAACTTGACCTTGGGTGTTCCTTGGGTGAGTGATGATGCCGTGCTCAGAGCTGCAGAGCTCTCTGGTGTTGCTGAATTTGCTGCGCGACACCCACAAGGACTGGACATGAGTATAGCCGAGCAAGGTTCTAATTTGTCAGGAGGTCAGCGCCAAGCCGTGGCATTGGCAAGAGCACTGTTGCTTGACCCTCCTGTATTAGTGTTTGATGAGCCGACTGCATCGATGGATAACACCAGCGAGGTTCGCCTAAGAAATCGGTTGGCGGATATCGTGCCTGATAAAACGCTACTTTTGATTACCCACAAGTCATCTATGTTGAGCATGGTGGACCGACTGATTGTAGTGGAACAGGGGCGTATCATTGCGGATGGACCCAAAGCCGTGGTGCAAGATGCGTTGCGCTCTGGGCGCTTGCAGGTGGATAAAACATGAAACAACAACCAACCGATCAAGAGCTCAGTTTAATGTCAGATCGCTCTGCTGCTATGTTGCTTAATACGCCGAAAGGTGCCCGAACCATGCTTTGGTCCATCGGTATTTTTTTGGTGCTTGCGTTGATGTGGGCCGCGTTTGCTGAAATAGATGAAGTTGCAGTGGGTTCTGGGAAAGTCATTCCATCGCAGCAAATGCAGGTGATTCAGAATCTTGAAGGCGGCATCGTTGCGGAGATTTTTATCAAGGAGGGGCAAGCGGTTGAGGTTGGTACCCCTTTAATTCGTCTTGATGATACCTTGCTCAATTCAGAGTTTCGTGAGCGCAACCGTTCGTATGACGATCATCGGGTGATTATTGCTCGCCTTAAAGATGAGATTGCATCAGTGGATACCTTTGCCAATTCAGTCTCAGAGGAGGAGCAAACTGTAATCGTCAGTGATGCATTTCTGTCTGAATTTGATGAAGAACTCCCCACTTTAACAAAGCGTGAGCGGCGAGTTCTTCGAGGCCGAATTAATGGCTTAACAAGTGCTATGGAAGTGTTGGAGCAGCAACGAGAGCAAGCTGAAAATGACTTGTCGGCATTGCAAGGTAAGTTGGTTAGCGTGACACGCAGCTATCATTTGGCCGAGCAAGAAATTGAGTTAATGAGACCCTTAGTTGAAGAGGGCGTTGTATCTCAAATTGAGTTTTTACAGAAACTTAGAGAAGAGAATAACCTCAAAGGCGAAATGAACGCTGCACGTTTAGCCATTCCTAAAGCACGGAATACCATTGAGGAAACGCTAGAGAAACGTGAAGAAGTCGCCGCTAAATTTCGCTCCGAATCGTTGCGTGACCTCAGCCGTTTTGAATCTGAAAGTGGAAAAATCGTTGAGTCCAGAGTGGGGTTGGAAGACAAGGTAAATCGGACTTTAGTGCGCTCACCTGTGAACGGAACCATTCAAAAGCTCAACATTAATACTGTGGGTGGAGTGGTGCAGCCGGGTATGAATCTGGTTGAAATTGTACCCATAGATGGCAAGTTGCTCGTTGAAGCCAAGATCAAACCCGAAGATATTGCCTTTATTCGCAATGATCTCTCTGCTGTTGTTAAATTTACAGCATATGACTTTGCTATTTATGGTGGCATCAATGGCAAAGTTGTGAATGTGAGCCCAGATACAGTGCTTGATGAAGAAGGAAACAGCTTTTATCTTGTGCGTGTTGAAACTGAGAAAAGCTATTTGGGCAATGAACAGGCTCCGTTGCCGATTATTACCGGAATGCTGACTTCGGTAGACATCATGACGGGCAAAAAATCCGTTCTGGATTACTTGCTTAAACCGATCACGCGAGCGCGTGCTAATGCTTTGAGAGAACGGTAATGAGAACACGCAGAGTGAAAGGAAGATAAAAAGTCAGCGCTTCAGTCACATTAAAGAGTCGCCGTTGATTCATGCTCAACGGCGACTCAAAAAATTTAGTGGTTGTGGCCACAACCGCCAGCGCTATGTACATGGCCATGTGCGAGTTCTTCAGCCGTAGCTTCACGCACATCAACCACTTCCACATCAAAGGTCAAATCCATTCCTGCTAATGGATGGTTTCCGTCCACAATGACTTCATCGTCTGTCACATCCAGTACGATAACTGATTGATCGCCCGCTTCTGTTGTTGCGCGAAACTGCATCCCTGCTTGTACATCCATACCTTCAAACATTTCTTTTGAAACCGCCTGCATGAGTGTTTCATGACGTTGGCCGTAAGCCTGATCGGCTTCAATTTCAACTGTAAAGGTATCGCCTTTAGCTTTGCCATCAAGCGCGGCTTCTAAGCCTGGAATGAGCTGGCCATGGCCTTGAATAATATTTAACGGCTCGCCATCAAGTGATGAATCGAGCAATGTCTCTTGCGAATGAACCGAGTAGTGCAATATAACAACGTTATCTTTGGCCACTTTCATGCTTGTTTTCCTAAAAATTGGGGCGTCGGTGTGATTAATGCTAAGTGTGTTTTTTCAGGCATCAGTCTACCTTTTTCCTGCTTTAGGTTCATGCTTAAAATCATTCAAAATAACGGATCTTGAAACAAATTTGGCAGTTCTGAGTGGATTGTCGGTAAATATCGCATCGACTTGTAAGGTTTGCACGATGACTTTGAGTAGGTGTTCATAGTCATGCGCTTTGGCGGGAACCTCTTCTATTCTGAAAGTGTAAGGGTGAACCAGTAATTTGTGCTGGTGAGCAAAGCGGGTTAAATCAGTGGTGATGATCTTGTCATCACTTAACATTAAAAGTTGTTTCCACCACGGACCAATTCCCGCTGCATAAGTTGCCACTTCGGTTATTCCCTCGCTTGTTTTCATCGCATCAAAATCAGTTTCAGCAAGGTTCCAATCATTTTCACCAATCAATTGGATCAGTTTTAAGTTTGTGAGTTGTTGGGTAAATATCAATTTGAGCTCTTTCGCATCAAAGCTCTGAATAAATGCATTGTCGTCCGCATTTTCGTAGCCATATTGAGCCAATAGTCCGAGGGTGTGTGTGGCTAGGTTTTTACCATTGTCGCGGTGCCATTGTGGATTCTTCAATTCAACGTAGAGTCCCACGTCCAGCCTTGTCGAATGGTTGAGTCCTTGAATTAATTTAATTTCTTGTTCCAAGGTTGGCACTCTAAATTGGGTCATCTGCAACGGAAATCGATTCGGAAAGATGGGTTTATTGGTGCCTGGGGCTACGCGCTCATGCACCTCTAAGTATTGAATTTCCTGCACGGTAAAATCAATGGCATAGAAGTGGCCATCTTCGCGTTTTCTTTTTGGAAAAATATCGGCCACATTGGTGGTTTGTTCTAGATAAATGTCATGCATTACGATTGGAATATCGTCTTTGGTTAACACCACATCTTGCTCAATGTAATCGGCACCCGCGGCGTGAGCGTACGCAACCGAGACTAAGGTGTGCTCGGGCAAAACACCTGAAGCCCCGCGATGAGCAATGATATCTACAGCAATTGCGTTTGCGCATATTAAAAGACTTAAAACCACAAAAATTGATTTTAATAGGTTCATGATTTTTATCTTTGGAAATAACATCTTGTAAGCATAGCTAAAGGGGGGTTGTGTAGAAGGTTATTGTTTCTAACTATGATCGAGCGCATTTTTATTTGGGGTCTGGTAACATGCCTCACTTTTATGGCTCAACAGCAGCGGAGAAATCATGGCTGAGTACAATACTGACGAAAAAAAGGCTAGCTACGGCGTTGGCCGTCAGATGGGTGATCAATTAGCGCAACAAGCATTCGACGGAGTCGATATTGAAGCCGTTCAACAAGGTTTAGCAGACTCTTTACGTGGTGAAGAATTTGCAATCCCAGCGGACGACATTAATGCTGCATTTGCTGTGATTAGCCAACGTATGCGCGAGCAAGAGCAAGCGAAATACGAATCAAACATCAAAGCAGGTGAGGTTTACTTAAACGACAACGCTGCTAAAGATGGCGTTCAAGTTACTGAGTCTGGCTTACAGTACGAAGTATTGGTTGCCGGTGAAGGTGACAAGCCAACAGCTGAAAATAAAGTAAATGTTCACTATCACGGCATGTTGACTGATGGAACTGTATTCGACAGCTCTGTTGATCGCGGTGAGCCAATTAGCTTCCCTGTGACAGGTGTGATTCCTGGTTGGGTTGAAGCGCTCCAATTGATGACAGTTGGTTCTAAGTGGCGTTTAACGATTCCTCAAAACCTAGCATATGGCGAACAAGGTGCAGGCAGCATCCCTCCATATTCAGTACTGGTATTTGAAGTCGAATTATTAGGCATTGAATAAATTCATTGTTTAAAGATAAAAAGCAGGGCCGGTAGGCTCTGCTTTTTTTTTGCCGAATTTGTTAGTCTTGTGGCTTCAATCGTTTTAGTAAGGGCATGCGATGGAATTAGAATGTATCGTAAGACAAACCGCAGATACGCCAGATGCGCTCGTCATTTGGTTACATGGCTTAGGGGCGAGTGGCAGTGATTTTGTTCCAGCCATTGCGCATTTAGGCTTACCTGAGGCATCGGCCATTCGATTTGTATTTCCGAACGCACCGGCTATTCCGATTACAATCAATGCAGGATATTTAATGCCGGGCTGGTACGACATTGTGGCGTTGTCTGAACGCCGCGACTTCAATGTGCCGCAGTTACGCGCCTCGAGCCTTGCTATTAAAGAACTTATCGACCTACATGTAGAAGCTGGTATTGATTCAAAACGGATTATTTTGGCTGGTTTTTCTCAAGGCGGCGCGGTCGCATATGAAACGGCGCTGCGCTATGAAAAGCCTCTGGGCGGAGTGTTAGCTTTATCGACTTACTTCCCTACCGCTGAGCGCATGATCATTAGCACTGCTAATCGTGCCACTCCAATTGAGATTCATCACGGATTTCGAGATGAGATGGTGACTGAAAGAATGGCAAAAGAGGCACAAAACGATTTATTCAGGCTTGGCTTTCGACCTGCCTATCGTCGTTACGCGATGGGTCATGAGGTGTGCATGCCACAGCTGAAAGACATCGGTGCCTTTTTCAGTAAAGTATTGGCGTTGTAGCCCTATCTCTGTCTTTTCAAAGCCTTTAAGCGATCGTGCTCCAAATCAATTTGAAAATGATCGCTTGGCTGGCTTAGCATACTTTTATTGATGATCTTAAACAGATTACTCAATTGAACTGTGATGGTATGGTACTTTGAATCGCGGTCGCAGACAGAATCTGTCAATGTAAAATTGTCTAAGCTTTGGTAAATGGCTCGGCGGTGTGATGGTAGATCAAAGAGGTGGTCGGCATTTCGGAGCCGATAAAAATCATTGGCTATTTCAAGCCCATCAATTGCGCCCATCTCCTTGGTGAGTGGCGGCGCATCAAAATACCCGCATTGCTGCATCAACCCCCTAATATCGTCAGATGTTGAGTGGGTTAAATAGTTCACCAGCGGCGCAGGCCAATCCTTGGGTAAGAACCTCAATCTTACCAATTCTTTCAAATGCCATTCCGTCAACTCAGAATAGTTGCGGGCCTCTAGAATTTCAGAATTCCAGCGATTTTGCTCAGAAAGTGTATTGAATTCTTTTTCATAATGCTGGAACAGCTGGTCGAAGTGATCTATTTGCTCAAGAGTGATGGTTTCAAACTCATAAATACTAGGGGATTGAATCGTCAATAATTTGTAGCCGGGTTTATAACCAACCAGCGAAGGAGCCTGAATATTGAAAAGGGTATTGCCGTGCCTACCCCTAACCACCTGAGTATCATTAATATGCATGTGCCCAGCAATATGAAGTTTCAACCCCGTATCTGCGAGCGCTTGAGATGTTTGCAGGGTTGGTGAACGACGCTGTTGCAACGCATCGGCTCTAAATAACGCGGCCATCTCTAAGTCTGCATCATCATTAAAACCAGCGATTGGGAAATGACTAAAGGCAATCAAATTCTTATTGTAAATACGTGCGCGTTTCACCACATCTGAAATCCAGCCTACGAGTTGAGGTTTGTAACGAAGTAACGCGTTGTAGCCGGCGTTACTTGAGCCTTTAAATGGATCATAATCAGCTTTGGGATCGTTTTTAGCTCTCGGTACATACACGTTGGAATCGATGGCTAGTAGCCACAAGCCATCAATGGGCTCTACTAGATAGCTGGCGTCAGGAACTGTAAGGCAATGATTGGCTGATTCACAGATCTCAAATTGGCGAGGGCGAGACTCAACAGCAGCGATTGGATCTATTTGAAAGAATGAAAAAGGAGTTTCATAGTGCCGGTAATGCGGTTGTGGAGACAGCCCAAACTCGGACAATGCTGCCATTATTTCGGGGTAGCCCCAAGGCTTGATAGCGTTCGTACAGTGGATGTTGGTTACATTCTCTGTCAGGCATTTGGGGTGTTGAGCACTGTAAATTGACAATTGAGAGCCGTCTCCTGCAAGGAAGTCTGACTTTCCTCCTTCAACACTGAAAGGACGAATGGGATCATGGTTGCCCGGAATGACGAAGAACTCCAAACCGTGGGTTTGAGTGTAATGCCGCAATAGTGTGGCGAGCCCTTTGACATGAACGGCTTGGCCGTCATCTGTAAAATCACCAGGCAGGGCAACCAGCTTAATGTTTCGTTGAACTAAGTCATTTAAAGTCGCAATCAGAGCGAAGTAGCTTTCGTTATATAAACGTGTTGATTTGAGTTGTGCTGCCATGGAGCGGATTGTTGCATGTTGAACTCCCCGTTGTGTTTTAGTAGGGAGTCCTTTGAATGATTCAAGTTCAAAATCACCAAAAATATCTTGAAAGTGTGCATCGGTAATAAAAGCGACTTTGACCGGTGCGTTTGAATCCGCAATAGGAACCCCTAATTCGTATGTGTATGCACTGAAGCTTAATGTGGTTGTTAGGCATAAAAGGCATAGGATGAGTCGGCTGCTTACTCCTACTAAGAGGAAAGAATCGACCGTAACGCGGAGTTGTTTTGACATATCTGTCTTTCAGTGCGTGAACGTGTATAAAAAAGAAGACAGGAAGCTGTTGAAATAGGGGACAAGAATCAGCAACAAAAAGTA
>NZ_JAMQGP010000008.1 GCF_023703465.1 Echinimonas agarilytica
AGATTGTCTTGCTAAATTGTTAAAGAGCGTCGCTTCGGCGTTGCCGTTGCGGGAGGCGTATAATACGCTTCCGGTGGTTAGTGTCAAGCGATTCAATGAATCTTTTTTGCTAACCGATTTTCTTCACCGCTTCGGGCTGAAGCCTTAACTTCTAACGTTGCCGCCTTGCCCGTTGCTGTGGGGGCGCATTTTAGAGACACAGCTCACAGAGTCAAGTAAGAATCTATAATTTTTTTCTAAGTGTCGATAATCTGTCCAAATCCGGTGCGAAATGCTGCATTTTTGTTAACTGAAGGCTAATCCTTCACTGCAGTGTTCGATTTTCAACCGGATTTTCATATACAGACCTAGAACCAGGTGATAATAAAAATGAACTCTTCAGTGCAATCGAGACGTTTAGGATTTGCAGTAATGGCAGCCGTATTGTTGGCAATCGTTGCTAAATTCTCATTCTCAACCTTAACCACTTATCTTGCTCCAGATTGGACAACCGCAATTATTGCATTAGTCGCAGCGTTAATTACTGCTGCTATTGCAAGCTCTCGCGGACAAACAAGTGAAGCAGTGCAAAATTCACGTACGTTATATGTAGGCAACCTGCCATATCGCGCAAACGAGGCCGCTATTAGACAATTGTTTTCTGAGCACGGCCAAGTTTTCTCTGTGCGATTAATGAAAGATCGTCAAACCGGTAAGCGCCGAGGCTTCGGCTTTGTCGAAATGGCGGAGGATGATGCTGAAAGTGCAATTTCTGCTCTCAACGAAAGTGAATTCCAAGAGCGTACTTTAAAGGTACGTGAAGCGAAGGATAAAAACGCGAAGTAGTTCGCACATCCTTATAAACAGGCCGAGCTTAAAAACCTCGGCCTTTTTTATAACCTAATCTCACAAATACATCCTGTATTCGCTGGTTCGCAACATCGTTACTCGTTGAATAATACACCCGCCGCCCAATACATTGACCTTCCGGTCGAACAGACAAAACACGCTCAAGTTGTTTGGCCACCGCAATACCTGAGTCCACAAAAGTGACTGGGTGGGCGATGGCAACTTTGAGAAACCGCCTTATAAGTGGGAAGTGGGTACAACCTAGCACGACTGTATCAATCGTCGGTTGGATATTAATGTCCTTTACTATTTCTGCCAGCGCTGCGGCTGAGGGTTCCTCCCCCAATAGAAACTGCTCTGCAATTCGGACTAACTCTGAACTACCAATTAACGTGACGCTGCATTGCATCGCATAAGTTTGGATGAGTTGATGCGTATAAGGGCGATTTACTGTCGCTGGGGTTGCGATAAGAGCGATGTGCTTACTCTTTGATAATTGTGCCGCAGGTTTCATTGCTGGCACCACACCCACTACTGGGATTTTGAGCACATCACGCAAGGACTCCAATGCAACTGTACTCGCTGTATTGCAAGCAATCACGACAGCATCAGCATTGATCTGTTGTGCCAATGTTGGAATTAACAGGCATACGCGTTCAATTACGGTCGCGGGATCTAATTCACCATAAGGAAAAAATAGGCTGTCTGATAGGTAATGACATTCTAAAAATGACAATCGTTTTGATATTTCGCGCTGAATGGACAAGCCACCGACACCGGAATCAAATATAATCACTTTTTTCGGGTTCACTACAACTCCATTTCGCCAATCTGATGCACAATGTTAGACATGGCCTTCAATGATATAAGACTTTGCCCGTTTTTTACGGGGTACACTATGGCAAATACAATAGACTATCAGCAACAACTTCAAGCCAAAGCGGCTCGTATTACACAACAATTCGCCGATTTGACGCATTCAGAGCTGGAAGTCTTCGATTCAGTTCCTAGCCACTATCGTATGCGTGCTGAATTTAGAGTTTGGCATGAGGGTGATGATATTTACCACATCATGTTCAATCAGGAAACCAAACAAAAGTATCGTGTTGACGCTTTTCCAACAGCCTCAAAGCTGATTAATGATGCCATGCCTCGGCTGCTTGATTTAATTCGAGATAATCGAAGTCTTCGCCACAAACTGTTCCAAGTTGATTACTTATCATCGCAACAAGGTGAACTGTTAATTAGCATGCTGTACCACAAACAGCTTGATGATGAATGGCAGAAGCAAGCGCAACAACTCCAACAGCGGCTGTCTGAATTTTGTCCCACCTTTATTATTGGCCGCGCTCGTAAACAGAAAATGTGTTTATCACGCGATTATGTCAATGAAACACTTAACGTTCATGGCCGTCAGTATGTTTATCGCCACGTAGAAAACAGTTTCACACAGCCCAATGCTGTTGTTTGTGAAAAGATGTTGGAGTGGGCCATTGATTGTACCCGTGATTCTAAAGGTGATTTGTTAGAACTGTATTGTGGCAATGGCAACTTTTCGATTCCGATGAGTCAGAACTTCAATCAGGTTCTGGCAACTGAGATTGCGAAACCTTCGGTGGACTCTGCACAAATCAACATTGCCGCAAACAAGATCGATAATTTACAAATTGTCCGCTTATCCAGTGAAGAGTTTACTGAAGCATGGACCGGCAAGCGTAAATTTAAACGCTTAGCCGATATTGATTTAGAGCATTATGAACTGAACACTTTATTTGTAGACCCTCCACGCTCAGGGCTAGATGAAGAAACGCGTGAGATGGCAAAAAACTTTCAAACCGTTATCTACATCTCGTGCAACCCTGACACTTTATACCGCGATTTGGATGACCTCAAAGACACTTATACAGTACAACGTTTGGCGCTATTCGACCAATTTCCATTTACCCATCACGCTGAAATGGGTGTATTGCTCGAGCGCAACGCGTAACTAATGTCCGTCGCTAGGTGCGACGGTCTCTCAATACCGCGGTGGTCGCACCACGGGCAATCAGTCGTAATTGATTAATCAGGCGGTCGGAAAGTTCTTTTCGATCGTGGTTCGGTAAGTCGAGTGCCTCAGCTCCCGCATTGAAGACCAGAATCACCATGGCTTCTGCTTGAGTCATGGCTAACTCACGCGAACATTTTGAATAGGCTTCCAAGTAGTCTGCCAGCTCAGCCACAAAATGACGAATCTCGCGGTTCACCGCAGCACGAAACGCGGCAGAAGTGCCGGAACGCTCGCGAAGTAGCAGTCGAAACACATTCGAATGGTTCTGCACGAACTCCATGAAAGTCTCAACCGATATACGAATAATGCTTCCGCCGTCGGCGATCCGCTGCCGTGCTTTTCGCATCAATTGGCGCAATGCAAGGCCAGCCTCATCCACCATCGTCAGGCCTAGCTCATCCATATCTTTGAAATGTCGATAAAAAGAAGTAGGCGCAATGCTCGCCTCTCTTGATACTTCGCGAAGACTAAGACCCGAAAAACTACGTTCAGCGCTCAATTGGCTAAACGCGGCATCGATAATCGCTCGACGCGTTTTCTCTTTTTGTTGGGCTCGCACTCCAGACATACAGCATTCCACTTACCAAAAAAGGTGTTTCGATTCTAACCAGAATATTGGGTCACGTCAGCGAATCGTTAAACAAATATCCGTTATGTCTCAAATTCAGTGCCCGCAATCATGAACTCAAGCTTGATCAACACCGCTGAGTCAGGTTTAATGAGCGCACACTTGTTAGCTGAAATATTTTTACGATGAAAAAACCTGCCATTATATGGGCCAACGTTATCCTTTTCGCTGGAACCTTCCTCGCAACCATTACTTTGGTTCCTTGGTATGGCCTAACTCACGGATATAGCGCACCTTTATGGATCGCCACAGTGCTTTGCTTAGGTTATTGCGGCATGTCGATAACGGTGGGTTATCATCGTCTTTGGGCGCACAAAACATTCGACGCACATCCGTTCGTTCGGTTTGTTCTGGCCATAGGCGGAGCTTTTGCACTGCAGAATAGCGCTTTGCACTGGAGTTCCGATCATCGCGTGCACCATCGCCATGTTGATCACACAGAAAAAGACCCCTATGCGGCGCCCAAAGGTTTTTGGTATAGCCATATTGGGTGGATGCTTCGTGAATACCAACCTCTACGTTATTCGGACTACAGCAATTGCCGAGACTTGCAAAAAGATAAAATCGTTATGTGGCAGCATAAATACTATTGGCGATTAACTTGGGCTTTAAACTTAGGTTTACCTTTATTGTTAGGATGGGCGTTAGGCGATGCCATTGGTGGCTTCTTATTGATTGGTGTCACTCGACTCGTTTTGAGTCATCATTTCACTTTCTTTATTAACTCTCTTGCTCATATCTGGGGTAAAAGAACATATACAGAAAAAAACTCAGCCCGTGATAACGGCTTTTTGGCCTTCTTAACCTACGGTGAGGGTTACCATAATTTTCATCATTTGTTTGAATACGACTACCGCAATGGCATTCGCTGGTATCAGTTTGATCCCAGCAAGTGGTTTATTTGGACCATGAATAAATTGGGCCTCACCAGAAATTTAAGAACTGTACCTAGCGAGCGTATTCTAAAAGCCAAACTAGATTTACAAAAACAGCGTTTAGAAACACAGTTGGATTTAGTCGAACAGACCGAAAAAATGCGTGAGTCATTGCAAGCTGAATACGACCAAATGATTGAGAAAATGCTCGCCTTTTACGCAGTCAGAAAGCGTTTATTCACCTTGAAGAAACGTAAGTTGAGCGACACATGCCAACACGAATTGGAAGAATTAAACGAAAAACTCGATTCGCTCAAAACAGCATTTCAGCAGCAACAACAACGCTGGCAAGAAATTGTTTCACAGGTGAAGGGCTTACAACCAGCTTGATCACTCGGATTTAACACCTAGTCCTGATAAAATGTCGCCAAACTAAGACCAACGCGGCATATCAGGACTAAACGTGAGCAAAAAAGAACAACAATCAACCTCAGTTCCTACCCAGTTTGATTATGATGCAATTGTAATTGGTACTGGCCCTGGCGGCGAAGGTGCGGCCATGAGCCTCACTAAACAGGGCCTTAACGTCGCCGTTGTTGAACGCCACAGCGACGTCGGTGGCGGCTGTACTCATTGGGGAACTATCCCGTCTAAAGCGCTGCGCCATAGTGTAGAACGACTGATCGAATTCAATAATAGCCCGTTGTTTTCAAGCCGCCGAGAAACTTTGCATTTAAAGTTCCGCGATATTCTCGCACATGCTCAAGGCGTAGTAGGTAAGCAAATTCGCATGCGTCATGGCTTTTATGAGCGAAATGGCGTACGCATTATTCACGGCGAAGCGCAGTTTGTAGATGGCCATGCCATTGATGTGAAACGTTCCGATGGCACCACCGACCGCATTACCGCAAAGCAATTTGTGTTGGCCACAGGGTCTCGCCCCTATCGTCCAGCAGATATCGATTTTGAGCATCCGCGCGTGTATGACAGCGATAGTATTTTGAACATGAAGCACGATCCTCGTAGCATCATTATTTATGGTGCGGGTGTCATTGGTTGTGAATATGCATCCATTTTTCGTGGTTTAAACGTCAAGGTAGATTTGATCAATAGCCGCGACGCTTTGCTTTCATTCTTGGATGCTGAAATATCAGATGCATTGAGCTACCACCTGCGTAATAACGGTGCCATTATTCGCCACTGTGAAGAATACGAAAGCGTGACAGGAGATGAAACTGGCGTGGTTGTTAAGCTCAAATCGGGTAAACGCATGCGTGCCGATTGCTTCTTGTTTGCCAATGGCCGAACCGGCAACACCGATACTCTTAATCTCGACACCGTGGGTGTGGCAGCCAACTCTCGCGGGCAAGTCAAAGTGAATGAGCACTATTGCACTGAAGTCAACAACATCTATGCAGTGGGTGATGTGATTGGCTATCCAAGCCTTGCAAGTGCGGCCTACGACCAAGGACGAATCGCAGCAGATGCCATGGTATTAGGCAGTTGCGAAACCAAACTGATCGCAGATATTCCAACGGGTATTTATACCATTCCTGAGATCAGCTCGGTGGGTAAAACCGAGCAAGAACTCACTGAATTGAAAGTTCCCTACGAAGTAGGCCGTGCTCAATTCAAACACTTAGCTCGGGCACAAATATCTGAGCAGCCTGTGGGCACACTGAAAATTTTGTTCCATCGTGACACAAAAGAGATCTTGGGTATTCACTGCTTTGGCGAGCGCGCTGCAGAAATTGTTCACATTGGCCAAGCCATTATGGAACAAAACGGCAGTGGCAATAACATCGAGTATTTTGTGCATACCACATTCAACTATCCAACCATGGCCGAGGCATATCGTGTTGCAGCCTTAAATGGTTTGAATCGCCTGTTCTAGTCGGACAGAAAGTTCAGCTGCCTTTAAAAAAGCCACCTGAAATTCAGGTGGCTTGCACGTCAAATTGAAATGTCTTCGCAATTCAGCTATCGGTAACGAATCACGTCTCCCCATGGGTAATCCGCATCCGCTACCACCATAAAATTAGGGTTTTCCAACGACTCTCGCTCGTTATAGCTCAGCGGCTCTAACGCTAAATTAGTGACTGTTCCGCCAGCTTCCCGCACAATACATTCAGCAGCTCCTGTATCCCATTCGCCAGTTGGGCCAAAACGCACATAACAATCGGCAGCACCTTCCGCCACCATGCAGCTCTTCAGTGTGCTACTTCCAAATGGAATAAATTCTGTGGGTAAATCTGAAGGAATACAGTCGGTAATCACTTCTAGTTTTTGACGGCGACTAATTGCAAAGCGCAATTTACCGATATCTTCACCCGCTAATTTACGAGCACTAATATCTGTTTGAGTGCCTTTCGCGTCGCGCTTGAATACGCACTTCCCTTTCACTGCGGCATAAACCACCCCGGAGATGGGGGCGAATATAACTCCCATAACCGGTTGGTTATTTTCAATCAGTGCGATATTGACTGCAAAGTCGCCACTGCGCTGGATAAATTCGCCGGTTCCATCCAACGGATCAATCAGCCAATATCGGTGCCAATGTTCACGCTCGGCGAGTGGCAAGATTTCTTCTTCTTCCGACTGGATAGGGTAACTGACAGCTAACTGCTGTAACCCCGCCATAATAATATCGTTTGCAGCTAAGTCAGCCGTAGTAACTGGTGTATCGTCACTTTTCTCAAGTGCTTCAAAATCACCTGACTCATAAATAGCGGCAATTGCTTTACCCGCTTCGCTTGCAAGTTTAATCACAGGCTCTAAAAGCTCAATCAGCTCCATTTGTAGTCTCCCATAAACCAAGCAAACGAGCGGCCAGCATGAGGGCGTTCACGCTCCGCGCTTCGGTAAATTCATCACTATCGAGTAGCTGCTGCCAATGATTCAGCGGCCACTTTACAATCACGAGGGGTTCGGGTTCGTCGCCCTCTAATTTAGATGGGTATAAATCATGTGCCATTAATAATTGCATATGTGCGGCAAAGTAACTTGGGGCCAAGGTGACTTTTTTTAATGGAGTGAGACGCTTGGCGCCAAGCCCTACTTCCTCTTGCAACTCGCGTAACCCAGCCTGTTCTGCGGTTTCGCCAGCATCAATGAGCCCTTTAGGGAATCCAAGCTCGTAACTCTCGGTACCTGCCGAATACTCTCGAATCAAAATGAGATCACCGTCTTCCGTAATCGGTACGACCATCACAGCACCTCGGCCATTTCCACCTAGGCGTTCGTATTGCCGAGTTTCACCATTTGAGAACTCTAAATCCAATGATTCAATTTGAAATAATCGGCTTTTTGCCACCACGCGTCGTGCGTGAATGGTGGGCAGTTTCAGCTTTTGGAGATCCATTTCGTCCATTTCTTTTTTGATTCATTGATCTGCGGTTAAAAACTTGCTTCCATTACACCCAATTCCCAATAAAGATTCCAGTGTTATGCCTCAATGGTCCACCATAAAAACCGTGTTACTTGACATGGACGGCACATTACTCGACCTTCACTTCGATAATCACTTCTGGTTGGACTACTTGCCAGAGTGTTATGCGAAAGAAAAAGGAATGTCGAAACTTGAAGCCAAACAATATTTAGAACGTGCTTATCAGCAATTACAGGGTAAATTGGAGTGGTACTGCCTCGATTATTGGAATGACCGGCTGGGTCTTGATTTAGTGGCTTTGAAGCGCGAAGTCGCTCACTTGATTCAAATGCGCCCAGACGCAATTCCTTTTTTAGATGCACTTAAAGCCTCCGGCCGTCGGGTGATATTGCTAACCAATGCACATCCGGGCAGTTTAGCGCTAAAAGTTGAACTCACCTGCCTCGACCAACACATCGACACATTGCTCACCAGCCATCAATTTGGCCAACCCAAAGAGCACCAAGACATGTGGACGCAAGTCTGTGAGCAATACGATATCAATCCAGCCGACACCCTTTTCGTGGATGATAGTCTGTCAGTGTTAAAATCCGCTGAGCGCTTTGGTATTCAACATCTGTTAGCGGTTGCGAATCCAGATAGCAAAAAGCCATCAAACAGTGTTGATGACTTTGAATCTACAACCGACTTTAGAACGCTGATTGACGATATCAAGCGCCACAGTCACTCCGATGAATCATCACACTAGAGCGGGCCGTCTAAATTAATCAGATAACTGCCATCCCCCTTGGGGGTGGCAACAAATCGCAACATTTGCTCAAGGCTTTGTGGAAACTCTCGGCCCGGCTTGAGTGAACCATCTACAATAAATTGGCCCTCTGCCAATGTCCCTTTCACGTCCAAGCCCAAGACGCGACCATCATCAGACACATCTGCCACAACATTACCCGCATTACACGATAAGTTGGCGCGCGTATCGTCCAGTTTCAGTGGGTTACTGACACTTGTGCTGGCAACCGTTGGCTTCACCCAAGTGAGTTTACCGTCCAATTGTTCACACCAAGGTTCGCCTTGGCTGGCAGTGGCAATCTTGCCAACTACATAACCGCCCAACCTCAACTGGAGTTGCACTGGCGCAAATTCAGACGCCACGTTCGCGGGCATTTCAAACTCTAAGTTATTCACAAACCAACCTGACGAGCTTGCTCCGACCGTGCCATCCAATTTGATGTTACTCATGCTGCTTTGGCCAGCAACAACATCCAATTCCAATGTTCCGGCGAACATAGACCCGGGATTGACGGTCCAAAACACATCATCAACGGTACGCCCATTCCAAGACACCCGGTTCGCACGCCCATTCCAAAACGATCCAGATACGCCCGTTACTTGCAGGCCTTTGGGCACATCGACGAGCCAGAGACCAAATTGAGCAGGGAGCATCATGATGAAGAAAATGAGGTATAACGTTGCCGCTAATGCCAACCACTTCCACTTACTCATTAAAGCGACCTCAATAATAATTTGCGAACTTCAACGTGCCCAGGAAGGTCACCACGGCTCACATCTGCAGAAACTACAGCGACACGCTGTTTTTCAAGGGTCTGCACCCATGTCATGAATGAGTTAAAGTCTACACTGTCGATACGAACATTCACTTCATCTTTTTGCGGCTGAATACGACTTAATTTAATGTTGAGCTGACTCGCTGTGCGGTTAATGCGCTGCGAGATACTACCCGACACTTTGCTTGCGGCCGACGGCTTGGTATCACGAGACAAAATCACACGGGCGGCACTGCGCTGCATCCAAATCAGATTATCCTGTTGCGTTTCTACTCGCTGTTGCGCTTGCTCAACGCCGTCATGTAGGGGCTCCCAGACCAAGACATAAAATAACAGCAAGCCAAAGAATACACCCATCCCCGCAACTAATTGACGTTCTCGAGGTTGAAGTTGTTCCCAACGTTCCCTCATGATTCTTTCCTCACTGTAATGGTTCCAGTTACTTGATCATTCTTAGAGTTCAATGCGCCCAACTCAGCCGAGTAACCATTGCCGATGGCAGCTTTTAGTTGCTCGAACTTCTGGAAATCTGATCCGGATGCTTGGATACGAAGTTCCTGACGCTTTTCATCATAGCGCAATGACTGAAATACAATGCCTGAAACAGAACGATATGCAGGGCCAATATCATGCAAGAACATCAATAGACCACTGCTTGCACCATCGCCCGAGCCAAGCTGAGCAAGCTTGCGTTTCATTTGCACTTTAGGGTTGTTAACCCGCTTTTCATTCGGAAACGCTATTTTGTAAGTTTTCACGATCTCAGCACGCGTGACAGTTTCAATGTGCTTAAATTCGCTCAACCGCAATGCCACCCCCGATAAATACAACACCAGCGCTACGCCAGCCAACACAGCAACATTCAACCAAGGACGCCAAGGTTGTTGCCCACGTTGACGACGAATTTTATAGTCACCAGCACGCAAGTTACACGCACTATTTATAGCGCCATTGACCAACGCTGACATGGGTAATTCAGGTAAATCGACATGCGCCTCAATCAACGGGCTAAAGGTTTCAGGCCACGGTGTGAAACTGGTGATTTCAACATGTTCCAAGTCTTGCGATGACAACCAGAACTTGGCCATCATTTCATTTTCAAAACCTAATGCAATTCCATGCGCTTGCCGAACAAGCCAATGATCTCCAACTTGGACCATATGCCAGTGCGTACTTTCATCATCGCTAGGCTCCTTTACATCGGGTAAGGCTAAAAATTCAGGTAGCACTTTACCTACTGCAAGTCCCGCACGGCTAAACCAAGAAAGCCACAAATCCATTTTGGCATGGCTAACATAAGCCACATCGACAGTTTCTTCGTGCTGTGCAAAGTGCACCAGATGAATCGCATCGATGTCTTCGGCCAACTCATCTTCGAGCATGTAAGGCAAGGCGGCCAACGCCTGCCGACGGTTTTTCTTTGGCACAGGTAATCGACGCACCGCACAATCCACAGCGGGTGCTAATGCAATCACTTCTCTTCCCGAAAAGCGCTGTTCTAGCTCATGCAAGTTGTCGGCGTTCGCTATTTCACCCGAAGCAATAACTTCTTGTGATTGCGTTGACCAGACCAACCAAGGCATGGACTCAGAAGCCTGACTCGCTAACCTCAGTATCAGGTACTCGTTCACCTTGTCCTCCAAAGCGGCGGCTTGTTACCGCCCATTCGCTACTATTACGCTTCAATGTCGATTGCGTATAGAGTGTTGTTCCAGAGTCGAGTCGTGTTTCAGACTCCACTAAAAAATGTTCGGAAAGCACCGTAAATTGGCCTTTCACTCGGTCTGTCACGCCCACACCACTTAGTGCAGCGGACGCAAAAAAATCTTCAATCGAGTCATAGCCATCTGATGGCCTATCACTGATCAGTTGCTCTGCTTGTTCACGCGTTAGGTTCGGTGTGAACATCGCCATAAATACCTGCGCTTTCTCAACAGTGTTGACGTTGATTTGCTGACGGCTCGTTCCCGGTATTACGCACACGTAATTCCATATTTTTTTCACCGCTTCTCGTGTGAAGCCATTAATCGCTCTCATTTCGCCAACATCCGCTAATGGCCCATTCGCCGCAAGGTAAGGCTGAGAACGGCTAAGATATTCGCTATCTTCCGCACCGGTGCTTTGGTCCACATAGTCATCAGCATCAAGCCAATCTTGGAGCGAGTCCGCCATTATTTCCGCTTGATAACTCTCAACTTCGAGCGCTTCAAGCAAAGCCAAAAACTGCTTGGCGCCTAAATTACGTTCGCCGGTTTGACGCAGTTCAGCGACTTCACTCTCGAGCTTCACCACGCCGTTTAGATTAAAACAGCCTTGTAAGTCTTTAATGCGACCGGAAAACATCCCCCCGTTTTCAAGCGGGAAGGTCACATCACCGCTGGCCCAGTATTGCTCTAAATGACTTTTTTCTGAGCTGTCACTAAAGTCCTGATCCAATACTTTCTTAGCAAAGCCTTCGGCACCAATATTTACCCACTTGGCATCATTCAGTGTCAACATTGCTGAGGTCCGACGCAACTGAACTTGAAGTCGTTCACTCATTTGAACCGCAATCAAGGACACTATTGCAACCACCAATAGTACGGTGATTAAAGCAACGCCTTTATGTTTATGTGGTGGCAGGTTGCGTGGCTTCAAGCTTTGCTCCTGTCATCAAAAACACCCAACGAATCTCGCCAAATGCGTCACTTTCTAGCGTCACTTCAATGGCTTTGGGAACTTCGCGTTCCACTGTCCAATTGTTTTGCCATGTGGTGCCGCGATAGAACTTGTATTTCACACTTTCAATATTTTCCAACAACACTCGAATCTTGGGTTCTGTGCCGCCTGCAACATCTGGGTAGAGCGTGTGCAAACGCTCTAAATTGCCCTCTCTTAACCGATAAACCACACCTTGTACATTGCCACGAGGCAATAAATGGAATGGATTGGTCCATCCGTGCCGAGTGAATGCAACACCTTGGCCTTCGGATTCCATTAAGTTTTCTTCTGCACGAAAAATGTAGGTGGAGGGTTCATTCCCATCCAGCCGATTTTGACGTACCGCTACCTGCAAAAAATCGCGTTCCATAGTCCAGTATGCACGCTGTAAAAGTTCTAGCTTTTCACTATGGCGCATGGACGATTGGTCGGCTTTTTGTACCGTTGTTAAGGTAGATAATGCAGCGACCCCTAGCAGGGCAAAAATTGCCACGGCAACCAATATCTCTAAGAGTGTAAAACCTTGACTCTTCATGGCTTCTCTACAAAACCGGTGACTGACGCAACCACATACTTGCCGGCAGCATCCGAGCTGACATTGACCATGACTGACGACAACCATTGGTTGCCCGTATCTTCAACCTTTACGGTGTAGTAGAAGGTTTGTTCTGCTATATCAGATGTTCCTTTGAGTTTACCTTTGGCAGATTTCTGACCCGGCTTGTACGTGAGCTGAAACTCAACCAGCTGATTCTGTGCGACCCAGCTGGCTAGCGTTTTATCCATCAGCCGCGACTGCGAGCGAAGGTTTTGCGACGTGGCGGTAACGATACTAATCGCTGCATAGGCAAACACGGCCAAGGCAACTAAAACTTCCAACAAGGTCATGCCGCGAGATTTATTCACTCGTCTACCTCATCACGCTTTAATTGCACTTTATAAGTGAGGCCTTCCACAATTTCTGATACTGGCTCGTCATCTTCAGAATCCCAGGTGAACTCCAAACTAAAGTCAGTGAACTCTCCAAAGCTATAAATGAAGACCTGCGGCATCAGCTTTTCTTCATCTTCATCATCAGCAAACACATCTTCGAATAAGCCATCACTTTCAAACATGCTCTGTTCTTCCCAATCTAAACCTTCAAGGGAAAGCTCTAGCGTTATTTCTTCACTAAGCTGATGTGTTTGCAGCGCTTTGTCGTTGGTGATGGGTATCCATTCCGTATCTTGCCAACGTACAAATTGATATTCATTTTCGGCCACTAAAAGGCCAAGTTCCTCGCCCGTGAGCATAGCCCGGTCGGTGGCCATCGTCATCGCAATACGAAATCGTTGCGCTTCTTTAATCAGTTTTTTTTGGGAGCTATTGCCCCCCATAGACATCACAAGGCCGGTCGCTACTGTTGCCATAATGGCCAGCACTACCAACACCTCCATGAGCGTAAAGCCATGCGGTCTAAACTTCATACTTAACGGAAATCCTGCAGGTTCCAATTGCCAATATCTGCATCAGCATCTTCTCCACCTTCTTCACCATCAGCGCCCAAGGTATAAATATCGACCTTGCCATTGGTGCCCGGGCTTTCATACAAATAAGGATTTCCCCAAGGGTCAACTTCCAAACGACGCAAGTAACCTTCTTCTGGGTAATTACGCGGCTCAGGTGAACTAGTTGGGCGCTCAACTAACGCTTCCAAGCCTTGTTCTGTTGTGGGGTAACGGTGGTTATCGAGCTTGTACATGTCCAAAATCTCTTCAAGCTTGGCAATATCTGACACCGCTTTTTGAGTTTGCGCTTTGCCTGTGCTTTCAAGTAATCGCGGCACAACCATACTGGCCATCACGCCAAGAATTACGATCACAACCATCACTTCAAGAAGGGTAAAACCAGATTGGCGTTGAGGTTTGTTGTTCATATTATTTATCTCCTTTTATGGCTTAGTTTTACTAGCCGACTAAATTTTGCATATCGAGAATAGGTTGCAGGATTGCAATGACAATAAACAAAACCACTGCGGCCATTAACACTAATACCAAGGGCCCTAAGAGGCCGAGTGCAATGGTAATTTGAGAATCAAACTCGCGATCTTGGTTATCAGCAGCGCGCCCTAACATTTGTTCGAGTTCACCACTTTTTTCACCACTCGCGATCATGTGAAGCATAATCGGTGGAAATAATTTGGTTTCTTGCAAAGAAGCTCGCAGACTGGAGCCTTCTCTGACACGTTCAGTCGCTTTTACCAGCGCTTGTTTCATATGCAAGTTTAGTAGCACGTCGCCAGCAATCTTCATGCTCTCAAGCAATGGCACTGAGCTTGCCGTTAGAATACTCAACGTACGCGCAAATCGGGCAGTATTCATACCGCGCACAACCTTTCCAATAACCGGTAATTTGAGTTGCACTCGATGCCATTTCAGCCGATTTGATTGAACTGATAAATATCGTTGAACACCGACTGCAAACAGCATTGAGCCAATTAATACAAAGATGCCGTAGTCGATGACAAAGTCGCTCGCTCCCATCAAAATCCGCGTCGCCAAAGGTAATGTTTGCCCCATGGTGACAAACTGCTCAACAACCTTCGGAACGACAACAGCAAGCAGTGCGCTGACAACGGCAATGGCAATGACGGTCAAGACTATGGGATACACCATGGCCTGGGTCACTTTGCCTTTGGTTTCATCGCGCTTTTCAGTAAAGTCGGCTAGTCGATTCAGGACTGTATCCAAGTGACCGGATTTTTCGCCAGCAGCAACCGTCGCACAAAATAATTCATCAAAGATTTGAGGAAAACCACTCAAACTATCAGCCAGCGAATACCCTTCAAGCACGCGCGCGCGCACGGCCATAATCATGCTACCCAGCTTGGCTTTTTCACTTTGCTGAGCAACGGCATGCAAACTTTCTTCAAGCGGAAGACCAGACGCGACCAGAGTTGCAAGTTGACGAGTGATCAGTGACAGATCCGCGGTGGAAATTCGGCCACGAAAGCTCTTGGTTTGCGCTTTGCTATCATTGGTTTTGCTTTTTTGGCCTGTAACTTCCGATACTTCGGTAGGCATTAAGCCTTTTTCACGCAAGCTTTGGCGAGCTTGGCGTGCTGTGTCAGCTTCTTCTATTCCTTTAACAGGCTTACCCGCCTTGCTAATGGCTTTATATTGAAATACCGCCAAGTGCTATTCCTCGCGCGTCACTCGCATCACTTCTTCGAGCGTGGTTTCACCACCCATCACTTTATCGAAGCCGTCATGTCGAATACCTGGACAGTGTTCGCGTGCCAAACGTTCAATGCGTTGCTCTGTTTCACCGTTGTGAATCATTTCTCGAATTTCATCGGTGACGATAAGCAGTTCATGAATTCCGGTTCGGCCTCTATAACCTGTTTGATTACAATGTTCGCAACCTACTGCTCGATATAGAATTTGATCTTTATCTGCTGGCATATCCAGTAACGCGAGTTCGCTCGCATTCGCTGCATACGGTTCACGACACTCGGTACACAAGGTACGCACTAATCGCTGGGCAAGAACACCCAACAGGCTCGACGAGAGCAAGAAAGGTTCTACACCCATATCATGCAAACGAGTAATGGCACCCACCGCTGTATTCGTGTGCAGCGTAGACAACACTAAGTGGCCAGTTAAAGAAGCTTGCACCGCGATTTGGGCGGTTTCGAGATCTCGAATCTCGCCAACCATTACGACATCAGGATCCTGACGCAAAATAGCGCGCAAGCCGCGGGCAAATGTCATATCAACTTTATTGTTAACGGGCGTTTGACCAATACCTTCAATGGCATATTCGATCGGATCTTCAACCGTCAAAATATTGCGTTCACGGTTGTTAATTTGGGTGAGCCCTGCGTACAAGGTGGTACTTTTACCGGAGCCGGTAGGACCCGTCACTAGGATAATCCCGTGAGGCTTTTTGAGGGTTTCGGCAAAATTGTCATGCACAGAGCGTGTCATGCCTAAACTCTCTAAATCGAGCTGAGCCTGATTTTTGTCGAGCAAACGCATGACCACTCGTTCGCCATGACTCGACGGCATGGTTGAAACACGCACATCAACAGCTCGGCCTGCAATTCGAAGTGAAATACGGCCATCTTGCGGCACGCGCTTCTCAGCGATGTCTAAGCGCGCCATCACTTTAATTCGAGAGACCAATAACGATGCCAGCTTGCGATTAGGTTTTAGCATTTCACGAAGAACGCCGTCGACTCGGAATCGAATAACTAAGCTTTGCTCATAAGTTTCAACGTGAACATCCGATGCACCAAATTTAATGGCCTCGCCTAACATTGCATTGATCAATTTAATAATCGGTGCATCGTCATCAGAGTCGAGTAAATCTTCTGTTTCAGGTAGTTCTTCAGCAAGGGTATAGAAATCGGCATCATTTCCGATATCTTCCATCAATTGCTGTGCCGCTCCAGAATCACGTTGATAGAACTCAGTCAGCTTTAATTCAAACGTTGCTTCATCTATTTCGTTCAAGACTAATGCTTGGTCAGCAATACGGCGCGACTCGGCAATATACTGCCATTGCGCGCCATTTCGGTAGTACAAAGTAGCGGGCTCTTCTTGCAAGTCCAGCAATACGCCATACTCACGCGCAAATGGGAATGGCAGAACAGCATGAGGCATTGTTTCTACTACACCTTGCTCCGACTCCACCAACGCTTCTGCTGCGCTCGGTTCAATCGTTTGCTGTTCACTCATCGGTTGCTTTCTCTAGCGCTTTGAGCTGTTCTTCTGATTCTAAATACTTAGATTCCTTCAGATCTTCCCAGCTCGGCAATACAGGAATTTCTTTGTTGATGATTGGCAGTTCATTTTCGCCTGTACTCAGTTGCTGTGCTCGCATGTAGTTGTACTTACGGTGGCTCACTGAGCTCATGGTTGCTGCATCGCGCACAATCGTAGGACGAATAAACACCAAGAGGTTGCGTTTGCGCTTACTCGTTGAAGTTGATGTAAAGAGTTCGCCTAAAATTGGAATATCACCCAACAATGGCACTTTAGAAATACTTTCTTGCGCATCTTCGTCAATCAAGCCTCCTAATACGACAGTGGCGCCATTATCTGCCATGACTGTTGTTTTAAGTTCACGCTTATTAATCGTGATATCCACAGCAGTGGTGCCACTGACGCTTGATACTTCTTGTTCGATAATGAGTTGAACAGCATCGCCTTCGTTGATTTGAGGCGTGACTTTCAATTTAACACCCACTTCCTGACGTTCAATGGTTTGGAACGGGTTATCGTTCGATGAACTCGACGTTGCACCCGTCAAAATTGGAACGTCCTGACCTGCAATGAAGAAGGCTTCTTGGTTATCCAACGTTGTCACAGACGGCGTAGATAAGATATTTGAATTGGTCGAGCTTTTTACTGCTTGGATCACCGCTGCCCAGTCGTCTTTAATCACGCCTAGCATCATGCCGTTAACTTGCCCCAACAAACCCGCCAGCAACGTATAATCGCCCGGAGTCACATCATTGTCGGTACAACCTTCGCTGCTACAAGTATTGTTTGCAGGTTGATCTTCGGCTTCTTTCTTACCGGCCCACAAGCCAGCAACAGGCACTTGAGTGCCATCGGTCCACTGCATCACACCAGCATCTTCACTGAAGTATTGAATACCTAAACTGGCTCCATCACCTTCCATGATTTCAACAATAATCGCTTCAATATGAACCTGAGCACGACGAATATCCAGTTGACGAATCACAGCTTCCAATGACTGCATCATCGAAGGTTCAGCTGTAATCACAAGCGCATTACTGTCTGCATGTGATTCGATGTTAATTTCTTTTTGTTTCCGCGTATTTTTAGCGCTACCGCCTTGTTCTTCAGAGGCAATACTTTCACTGACTCCTTGAAGCACGCCTACCAAGTCTTCAGCATTGGCGTATTTGAGATAAAAAACTCGCGTGTTACCACTTGTTGCCAGCTCTTTGTCGAGACGCTTTATCAAATTCACAATGCGAACGCGGGCTTTTTCTTCACCGCTTACAATCACGCTGTTGGTGCGCTCGTCTGCCACTAACTTAGGCACTAAAAAATCAGCTGAATTTTGCTTGCCGCCGGATCGATTTAAGCTTTCAACAATGCGAACCATTTCAGCCGCAGATGCATACTCGAGATCAACAATATCAACATGCTGGTCACCAGCTTGGTCAACTCGGTCAACGATGTCGACCAAACGATTTACGACAGCGGCTCGGCCTGTGATCATCAATACATTTGAGGGGTCGTAGTGGACTACGTTCCCGCCACCAGCATTGTCGTTCAATTGACGTAAAAGCGGGGCCAACTCACGAACAGACACGTTATGAACAGGAACAACTCGAGTTATAAATTCATCGCCTTGCGCGAAACCATCTTTACCAATCACCGGATTAGGTGCGAACTTGGCATCTTTATCCTTCACAATTTTCAACACGTTGTTGTTCATTTCAACCGCTGCAAAGCCGTAGACTTCCAACACATTTAAGAAAAATTGGTAATACTGATCTTCGCTCAGCAAGTCATAGGAGCGAACGTTTACTTTACCCCGTACCGCAGGGTCAATAATGACGGTTTTATTGAGGTTCTTGCCCACGATATTAATGAACTCATTAATATCCGTTCCTTTAAAACTGGCCGTGTATTCAGCAGCAAATGAGGCAAAAGCAACGCCTCCCATAAGTGCGGCAAATAACGCCCGACGTGCCTGACGCAGAGCAGGCTTGAAAATTTTATCGTTCATGATTTTATTTCTAATAATGGTCACAGCGCAGGCAACTCGAATAAGAATTCATACAATTGTCCGTCTCGCTCGACCGTGAGCGCCAAATCGGACATCGTTTCTAACTCCTGCATGACAGCAGCAGTTTGAGAAAGATCGGTTAAATCATAACCGTTTAAAGCAACAGCTAAATCTCCAGGTTTCAGACCTGCAGATTCAAAAATCTCTCGATCAACACCCGGATTCACACGGAACCCTTTAAAATCAGTACCTTCTCGTACCGGTGAGATCTTGATGTAATCAGTGAGCTTCGCGACTTTGTCGGCGGGTGACATGGATGGATCACCCACACTCGCAAGTGCCGCTTTAAGTTTGGGATTCACCGTTCTAGCGGTCGCCCGTTTAGTCGTTGCTCGCTGAGTGGCTTTTTTCGGAAAGTTATCTTGTAAATACTCATCGTCGAGCATCAACGTTTCAAGCACACCGGAGTTGCTAATAATGACTCGGTCTGGATAAATATTTTTAATCGATGCGCGTGTACCTTCAATTCGGTCATCCACACTATATGTAGCCTGACTGCCTTTGGAATCAATGACAGCCAAACCAATTTCAGGGTCCATCGTCGCAACCACGCCTGTGAGTTTCAGATTGAGTTTAGTTTCGGGCGCATCTTGAACCTCAACAATTTCAACCTGCTCAGCTGGCTTACTTTCACCAAATAACGACATAGCCTGCAATGCACTAACGTCCAGTTCCTCTGCTTTTTGAGCACTGGCTTTTTGTGGAGGAATCCATTCTCCTTTGCTGTCAGCGTTCGGTAACAAGATACCGGTCAGTTCAGCCAACAGATAGGCAATTAACACAACCAGCACGGCTGTCATTGCTAAGCGAACTTTTGCGACCGGTATGGCCGACAACCAAGCTTTCGTTTTTGCTTCCCAAGTCATTCAACTACATTCTTGTTAATATTGTGCCTACAGGGCGCAATTTTCTACGACTAGCCATGTTAAACGAGCGGTAGAAATGCAACAAGCGCAGATCGCGCTGTCCCGATGCGAAATTGTAATAATTCTGGTACTTTCACAGTACTCACATCACAAAACGTTAAGTTTATGACTGAAAGTTCTAAAGTACGCCTCGACAAATGGTTGTGTGCTGCCCGCTTCTACAAGACTCGAGCGCTTGCTCGTCAAATGGTTGAAGGCGGTAAAGTACGCTATAACGATCAACGCAGTAAGCCAAGCAGAAGCGTCGATATAGGCGCTCTAATCCGCATCACAATCGGTCAAATTGAAAAAACAGTTGAAGTCAAAGGGCTGAGCGAAGTGCGTCGAAGCGCTCCTGAAGCACAATTGCTTTACCAAGAAACCCCTGAAAGCGAAGAAAAACGCGCGCGACTCAAAACTCAACATCAACTTGCCTACCAAACTCGCTTGGCGCCGGAGCATAAGCCCGATAAAAAGCAACGCCGAACACTACTTGGCTTAAAGGCAAAACAACTTTAAAGGCGGAGTCTAGCTGACGAACAGTGACACTTATATGACAGCCATCGCGCGGTAATCATTTCAGCACTATAATTAACTTCAACAGCATTAATTTCCAGCGCTAAATGCCTGTCAATTCAGCCAATAATAAATTTTAATAACAAATTATTACGAAAATTTCCACCACCTGGATCTTTTCGGTACACTCCAATCATTCAGAGCTTTAATTTTCATCGCTCTGATCAATAAAGGAATCGTAGAGTGATCCAAAGTAATTCAGACAAACTGCATCGATATCTGTTTGAAAAGCGTCATGTCCGTGGCGAGCTTGTGCAATTGCATAGCACTTACGCACGCATGTTAGAAGGCCACGACTATCCTCCAGTCATATCAGAAATGCTGGGGCAAGCCCTAGCCGCAACTTGCTTACTCACGGCAACATTGAAATTTGAAGGTGAAATTACCGTTCAAATCCAAGGCAACGGCCCTCTTTCTTTACTTGTGATCAACGGCAGAAATGATCAAACCATGCGCGGCATTGCGCGAGTGCAGTCACATGTCTGCGCCGATTCGAGCTTTCAAGAAATCATTGGTCAAGGCCAGATGGTCATCACCATCTCACCAGATGAAGGCGAACGCTATCAAGGCATTGTTCCTTTAGAAGCCGACACATTTACCGGCTGCATTGAGGACTACTTTGCCCGCTCAGAGCAATTACCCACAAAACTCATGCTCTTTGCTGATGTTGAATCACAACAGTGCGGTGGCTTGTTGGTGCAAGCATTACCCGGAGATCAGGCCGAAAAAGAACAAGACTTCGAGCACTTGAGTGTTTTGTCGGCCACGCTCAAAGCAGATGAAATATTTGACTTAGAAGCAGAGCAACTTTTGTTTCGTTTATTTCACGAAGAAGAAGTCACTCTTTACGAACCGCAAACCGTCGCATTTACTTGCAGTTGCTCACGCGAGCGTTCTACCTCAGCTCTCTCTGCAATGGGTGAACGAGAACTCTCCAAATTGTTTGCGGAACAAGAGAAAATTGATATTCATTGCCAGTACTGCAATAGCCATTATGTCTTTTCACAAGAGGATTTACCGGCGTTATTTGGTAAGACAAATTTAAACATTCATTAAGGAAAGAATTTGCGCTGTGTGGTTTGCAGCGCTTTTGTGACGTTGATCGGTACCCTGACCCGAAAACGCCTCATTTATTGATCTAGCCACAAGAAGCTAGGCAGTCAGGGGAGAACAATAATAATCAGAACTAATAAAACGAATAGAACAAAAAATTACCAAATCCCTACACAAAAAAAATTAGGAGAACGACATGATTGTAGACGCTCCAATAAAGAGTCTTGATCTCAGCAAATACGGCATTAACGATGTTGTAGATGTAGTCCATAATCCGTCTTATGATCAACTTTTCAATGCAGAAACAGACCCCACACTACAAGGCTATGAACGCGGCGTAGTAACAGAGTCTGGCACTGTCGCAGTTGACACAGGCATCTTCACAGGCCGCTCACCCAAAGATAAGTTCATTGTTCGTGACGACGTCACGCGCGATACTCTGTGGTGGTCTGATCAAGGTAAAAACGATAATAAGGCAATTACCCCTGAAGTCTGGAACGATCTTAAAAAGCTCGTCGTCAGTGAACTCTCCAACAAACCTCTTTACGTGGTCGACGCTTTTTGCGGCGCCAACCCAGATACTCGCCTCAAGGTTCGCTTCATTGTAGAAGTGGCATGGCAAGCTCATTTTGTCACCAACATGTTCATTCGCCCAACCGAAGAAGAGCTTGAAGCATTCGGTGAGCCGGACTTTGTGGTGATGAACGGGTCCAAAACAACCAATCCAGATTGGGAAAAGCACGGTCTTAATTCAGAAAACTTTATTGCTTTCAACATGACCGAGAAAATGCAAATCATCGGTGGTACTTGGTACGGCGGCGAAATGAAGAAAGGCATGTTCGCCATGATGAACTACTACCTTCCTCAAAAAGACATTGCATCCATGCACTGCTCTGCCAATGTCGGCATGGACGGTGACACCGCAATCTTCTTTGGCTTGTCTGGCACCGGTAAAACAACACTGTCTACCGATCCAAAACGAGCGCTCATCGGCGATGATGAACACGGTTGGGATAACGGTGGTGTCTTCAACTTTGAAGGCGGTTGCTACGCGAAAACAATCAAGCTCAGCAAAGAAGCTGAACCTGATATTTACAATGCAATTCGTCGTGATGCACTGCTTGAAAATGTCGTTGTTCGCGATGATGGCAGTGTTGATTATGATGATGGTTCGAAAACCGAAAACGCACGCGTGTCGTATCCCATTCATCATATCGACAATATCGTTAAGCCAATATCTAAAGCAGGCCATGCGAACAAGGTGATCTTCTTAACAGCGGATGCATTTGGGGTATTGCCACCTGTGTCTAAATTGACACCAGAGCAAACCAAATATCACTTCCTCAGTGGCTTCACTGCTAAGCTTGCTGGCACGGAGCGTGGCATTACTGAGCCTACGCCCACATTCTCAGCATGTTTTGGCGCAGCATTCTTAACGCTACACCCAACCAAATACGCAGAAGTATTAGTGAAGCGTATGGAAGCAGCGGGTGCAGAAGCTTATTTGGTGAACACTGGATGGAACGGCACAGGCAAACGTATTTCAATTCAAGATACGCGCGCCATTATTGATGCCATTCTCGACGGTTCAATTGAGAAAGCTGAAACCAAAGTGATTCCATTGTTCAACTTGGAAGTGCCAATGTCGCTGCCAAATTGCGATAGCAAGATTTTAGATCCTCGCGATACTTATGCAAATCCAGCAGAGTGGACCGAGAAAGGTGAAGATCTTGCTCAGCGCTTCATTAAGAACTTTGCGCAATACACTGACAACGATGAAGGTGCATCACTCGTTGCAGCGGGGCCTCAGCTCAAATAGCTAGCGTTCTAATATTCACTCTCAAAAAACCCGCAATTGCGGGTTTTTTTATACGTGATGATGAATTGAATTAAGCCCTATACATCATTTAGTCGAGCGGTAATTCGATTCGAGCCACCAAGCCGTGCTGCATGCCATTGCTCAAAGTAACATCGCCACCATGCGCTTGAATAACCCGTCGAATAATAGCTAAACCTAAGCCACTTCCCTCGGTTCCACGGGCATGGTCGCCTTGCGTAAAGGGTTCGAATACAGACTCCAGTTGATTTTCTGGAATGCCTTTGCCGTGATCAACCACTTCTAACCACACTATTTTACGTTGCGCGTCAGATCCGACTTTAAGTTCAACAGGCGGTTCACCGTGACGAATCGCATTTTCAATCAAATTGGTGATGACTCGCTTGATTGATATTCGACGTAAAGGAATGTCGGGAATCTTCGGCTCTGAGTAGAGAGAGATATCAATATCACGCACCTCTTCGGCCTGTACCACTTCGGCGACCAAATCACTGAGCTGTCCGTATTCTGGTGCTTCGTCTTTATGATGACGAATGTAGTCTATGAATTGGTCGATAATGGCGTTCATGTCATCAATATCTTGCACGATGCCTTCACGCAGCCAAGTGTCTTGATCCGACATCATTTCGCTAGATAAGCGAATGCGGGTTAAGGGGGTTCTTAAATCATGAGACACGCCTGCCATGAGCAGGTTTCGATCACTTTCGAGTTGGCGAATGCCATCAGCCATGCGATTAAATGCGCGAGTCACCTCCACCACATCTTGCGTACCACTCTCACTCAAGGGCTCGGGAATGTCACCACGAGCTACTTTCAGCGCCGCTCTTTGTAAAGCCTTTAGCGGTCGATTCAATTGCCGAGCAAACAACCATCCACCCAAAACACTCAATACACCAATCACGGTTAAATACATGGGTAAAGGCGAAAAATCGCTTTCTTCAAGCTGTTTCATGGGCACTCGCAACCACAGCTCTGGCGCCTGCGGTGGGTTTACCCATACGATATAATTCAACCCTTGCTCGATTCTAACTTCAGCATGCCCCCCTAATTCATCACTCATTTGATCGGACAATAAATCATACGGGCTGGCATCATTAAGCCCAGCTTTTTCCGCCATTGGCTCCAAATAAAGTTCAATTCCGGTATTGTCCAGCAAACGTAATTTAAGATCGTTGGAAAGTTGACGATTACCAGGAGTCCGGTCGTCGAGTACAAGACGCACTTGGTTAGCAATCAAGTGCATGATTTGTTCATAGCTTGGCTTAATGACATACAAGGCCACAATCAGGTAAGACACCACCTGAGTTAGCAGCAACAAGCTACCAATCAATAATACCGTTTGACCAAAAGCACTACGTGGCCCAATACGAATCATTAAACACCACTTCCATCAGGAACGAACACGTACCCTAAGCCCCATACAGTCTGTAAATAACGCGGGTTGGAGGGGTCTATTTCTAGCATTCGGCGCAAACGTGAGACTTGCACATCAATCGAACGTTCTAATGCTGAATAGTCCCGACCGCGTGCTAGGTTCATTAACTTATCACGCGACATCGGCTCTCTGGGGTGAGTCACCAAAGCTTTGAGTACCGCAAATTCTCCACTGGTTAAGGTCAGTGGTTGGTCATTCTGGCTCATTTCTCGAGTGGCTAAGTTCAATTTAAACTCACCAAACTCAATAATACTTTCTTCGGTCGCAGGTGCGCCGGGTACATCTTGAGTCCGACGGCGGAGCACCGCTCGAATACGCGCGAGTAATTCACGCGGGTTAAACGGCTTAGCTAAATAGTCATCGGCGCCTAATTCCAAGCCAATAATCCGATCGACTTCATCACCTTTGGCGGTCAGCATAATGATAGGCAACTCATTTTGTTGCTGACGCAAGCGTCGGCAAATCGACAAGCCATCTTCTCCGGGCAACATTAAATCCAGTACCATCATGTGGAAGTTTTCTCGCTCCAATAAACGATCCATCTGCTCACTATTGGGCGCAACACGAACCACATATCCTTGCTCTACTAAGTAGCGCTCTAGTAGCGCTCTTAATCTCATGTCGTCATCTACGACCAGTATCTTCGTACTTTCCTGAGTCATTACAGTCTCCTTTATACACCTTCACTATAGAGCGCTTTAATACCTTGGTGCAAAACAACAAATGCAACGACTCTGAGACTTTTGTTACAAATTGTTCGTACTCAGATCAATTAGGCGTCGTGATACGTGGAGTTCAGGCCCCGCACATCGTATGCTTGAGCAGTTAATTTAGCGTTTGATAGTGACATGAAAACAAATTTAATCACCCGAGCCGGCTGGCACAAGCTAGACGAAGAACTTAAATACCTGTGGAAGGTCAAACGACCTGAAGTGACCCAAGCGGTTTCTGAAGCAGCCGCTTTGGGCGATCGCAGTGAAAATGCCGAATACAAATATGGGAAACAAAAATTACGCGAGATTGACCGGCGCCTGCGCTTTTTAATGAAGCGACTCGATGCAGTAGAGATTATTGACCATTCGCCACAACAAGATGGCAAAGTATTCTTTGGCGCTTATGTTGAGGTCGAAAATGAAGCAGGCGAACGGGCCAATTACCGAATTGTAGGGACCGATGAAATTGACGTTGAAAAACGCTACATCACAATCAATTCGCCAATGGCGCGCGCTTTAATCGGTAAGCAAGTCGATGATGAAATCAAAGTGATGACCCCGAAAGGTGAGCAATACTGGATCGTCAATCGCATTCAGTATGTTCCGTTTGATGCACCGGAAGCTTCCTAGCCATCAAACACTTCTTATCTCATTCAATCAAATAGTCGAATAATGCAATCCATAGAAAAACAAATCGCAAGTGAAGTAAACGCGTCGGCACAGCAAGTCAAAGCCGCGGTTCAACTATTGGACGAGGGTTCTACGGTTCCCTTTATCGCTCGATACAGAAAAGAGCTAACAGGCGGCCTAGATGACACTCAATTACGTTTGCTTGAGCAGCGCCTATCGTATTTGCGGGAGTTGAATGACCGACGTTCAACCATCTTGAATTCGATTGATGAACAAGGAAAAATGACCGACGCCCTGCGTGTGGCCATTGAAAATACCGACAATAAATCGAGCCTGGAAGATTTATATCTTCCTTTCAAGCCTAAACGCAGAACCAAAGGGCACATTGCTAAGGAAGCCGGTTTAGAGCCGTTGGCAGATGCGCTTTTTCAGTCAACCGATGGTGCGCCCGAGCAGATAGCCGCTTCGTATGTTAACGCAGACAAAGGCGTAGCCGATGTGAAAGCTGCGCTTGAGGGCGCTCGTTACATTTTAATGGAACGTTTTGCTGAAGATGCGGCTCTCGTGGGGAAAGCTCGTCGTCACCTCACCCATCATGCACAATTCACCGCGACCGTGATTGCAGGCAAAGAAACGGCGGGGCAAAAATTTAACGATTACTTTGAACATTCTGAGGCTTTATCAAAAGTACCTTCTCATCGCGCTCTTGCGATGCTTCGTGGCAGAAACGAAGGCATTCTTCAGCTCAAGTTATTGCTTCCAGATGATGTGGAATCGGGCGAAGGTTTGGTAGCAAACCACCTACAATTTAACAACAATGGTTCTGCTATAGCTAAATGGCGCCAGCAATTGGCGCAGTGGACATGGCGGGTAAAGCTACTGCTTCAACTTGAAAATGAGCTAGTTGGAAAACTACGCGAACAAAGTGAACTCGAAGCCATTCAAGTGTTTGCGCGCAACTTAAAAGAACTTCTCATGGCGGCCCCTGCCGGTCACAAGGCCACTATCGGTCTAGATCCTGGGTTACGAACCGGTACCAAGGTCGCCGTGGTTGACGCCACCGGAAAACTTCTCGATCACACGACTATTTATCCGCACGCACCGCAAAAGCAATGGTCGCAGTCCTTGTCGGTGTTGAGCGCATTGTGTAAGAAACATCAGGTGAGCCTAATTGCAATTGGCAACGGCACGGCTTCGCGTGAAACCGACAAACTTGCTGGCGAGCTAATTAAGCTCAATCAATTACCTCATTTACAAAAAATCATGGTCAGCGAAGCTGGCGCATCGGTTTATTCGGCCTCTGAGTTTGCCGCCAACGAATTTCCAGATCTGGATGTTTCTATTCGGGGTGCCGTGTCGATTGCCCGCCGCTTGCAAGATCCGCTTTCAGAGTTAGTGAAAATTGACCCCAAGAGTATTGGCGTGGGTCAATATCAGCACGATGTAAATCAAAATGCACTGGGCCAAAGCCTTGATGCAGTGGTTGAAGACTGTGTGAACGCCGTGGGTGTCGATGTGAATACGGCGTCGGTTCCATTGCTCACTCATGTGGCCGGTCTGAATAAAGTTTTAGCACAGAATATCGTTTCATTTCGAGAATCAAACGGCGCATTTGAAACCCGAAAAAAGCTGCTAAAAGTGGCACGATTAGGGGCAAAAACCTATGAACAATGCGCCGGTTTTTTGAAAATCAGCCAAGGTAATAATCCGCTCGATACATCCTCAGTGCATCCGGAAGCTTACCCTTTGGTGAATAAAATTCTGGCAGCGAAACAATGGACCATTGACGATGTGTTGGGCAATTCCAGCAAACTAGCCACGCTCTGTGCTGCCGATTATGTGGATGATCAATTTGGCATTCCCACCATTACCGACATTTTGTCGGAACTTGAAAAGCCTGGGCGCGATCCGAGACCTGAATTCAAAACGGCCGAATTTAAAGATGGCGTTGAAACATTAGCCGATTTAAAGCTCAACATGGTGCTCGAAGGTGTGGTCAGTAACGTCACTAATTTTGGCGCATTTGTCGACATTGGCGTTCATCAAGACGGTCTTGTTCATATTTCCGCGTTGGCCGACGGGTTTGTTAAAGATCCAGCCGACATCGTTAAAGCCGGACAAATCGTCCGCGTGAAAGTATTGGAAGTGGACATTCCGCGCAAGCGAATTGCGTTAACCATGCGCATGTCGGACGATGCGCAAGACCACGAAACCAAAAAGACTCAACCACGCGCATCTAAACCTCGAAAGTCGTCCCCGAACCGTACTCAATCGAATCAAGCAAACTCAAACAATTCAGGCTTTGGGAATGCCTTTGCAGATGCCTTTGCAAAAGCAAAGAAGAACTAGTCACCCACCCGCGGGTTCTAGAATGAATCTGCGGGTTGTCTTGCAACAAAGGACGTTTGAATGAAGCCTTAAGCGCTCAATTGGAATGAAGATTTTGCCACGCTCGACACAGAGCTGTTGCGGTACACAGCTGAAATAACGTCATTACGTTTGGCCATTTCAGCAATTGCGCTATTCACTTGAGCTGGAGCAGAAAAACCGGCAGTCTCTTTCGACTCTAGCGCACTATTTATCGCACTTGAGGTCGTAGAATTCTCTCCAGAAAACTCCCTTGGCGCCGCATTGGGCTGAGACGATGACGCCTCGCCAGACAACAGCTCAGCCTGAGCCTGTGCGATTTGGCGATTGGCTTCAGCAGCCACTTTTAAGTCTTGTGCAGAAGGTTCAGCCGGTGCCGTTGCAGCAGCACGAACCTGACGCATTTTAGTAATTGTTGCTTGAGGGTCGCCTTGAATGGGCGTTAAATCAATTGAAACAGTGCCTTCTACAGCATATTGACGCCCATCAGGGCCACGCTCATAGCTGTAGTTAGGTGCCCCCGCATACTGACCACCAACCGATGCATGAGCACGTTCATGCGCTTTAACTTCCAAATCACGGCTTTGCAGTTCAGCAAGCTCTACCTGCTCTCGAACGTCTTGAGCTGATTCTTCAGATGTACTTTTTGATTGCGCGCTGGCGTTTGAATCGCGCTGGCCACCATTGGGCTGCTGGTCTTGGTCACTTGCATTTTGCTGTTGAGATTCCGGATCGCCCTCAATGGCATCCACCACATCCGTGCTTTGATTTAATCGAGAACTCGAATCAGACAGAGCAGCTTCCCCACCGGCGCGTTGACGAGGCTCTTTGGTGTTTCCGCGCTGTTGCTCTTGGTCTTTCGCAATACCTGGCTCTCGCGGAAAAGGTTCCACTTGTGAAGGCTGGCGAATCACCTCTCGAACTTGGTTGTCATGCGCCAAAGCCTGAGTCTGCGGATTAACCGGACTCAATGGGACATGTGCATAATTAGAAACCAAGTTCATACGATGTTCTCGCTAAACCGTTACATCAATTAAAGTGCCAACCATTTCATCGGCCGTTTTGATCAATTTGGCACCGGCCTGACTTTGTACTTCAGCCAATGTTAAATTCACCAATGCCTCGGTCACGGCAGAACTTTCAGCTTGCGCGGGTTCAACAATCGAACTGGCAATTGTTTGTGCGCTTGTCGCAGCAGTAAACTGTGCTTGATTGACCGCATATAAACCTGATTGACCAATACTATTCATGGTAAATTCTCAAACCCTCAACTGTTCAATTATCGTACAAAGTGAAGATATTTTAAACCCCTTTGATCTCAATTATACCGATTGAGCCTGAACCACAACTGAATAAGCCCTGACTTTACTCAGTGTCAAAGCCTGTGCTCGCGTCAACGATCCAATCCACGGTATCTCCTAACTGACTGATAAAAGGCGCGTGTGAAGACGCCGCGAAGACGGTAACGGGTTGATGAGGACGATATTCTCGCAACCAAGTCGCCAGAGCTTTGGGCACGAGTCCATCTTTGCGCCCCAATAACCATGCAGCCGGGGGCTGGGATAGCGTATCGACATTGCGATAGTCAACTTTGGCTAAAAACGAAAGTCCATCAGCTAAAGCGGATTGGGAGGGGCTTGGTTTAGATAAAACCTGCGCTCGAAGCGATTTAATATCAGATTTCAGTGTCTCGCTTCCCATGGCTTGAATCGCCAAAAATCGTTCGATGGTCTGATTCGGGTCGTGTGACAATTGCTCAGCAAATAGAGCAAGAACTTCCGGTTTGATTCCACGCCAAGACTGCTGTGTTACGGCTTGAAAATAAGGCGACGATGCAACCAGCAGTTGTCCAATAATACGTTCTGGGTAGCACTGTGCTGCTCGTTGAACAAGTAAACCTCCCAGCGACCAACCCAGCCAAATAGCTCGCTCCGGGAGTTGCGGCAATAATTGTTCGAGCCAAGCATCGATGGAGCTTGCTGCCTCACATTCGGGTTGATCTCCAAATCCAGGTAAGTCGATCAGCGAGCAACAATACTGCTGTTGGAGCGCGTCCACTAACTCTTGAAATACCGCACTGTTCATACCCCACCCGTGCAGTAAAACTAAATTGGGCCCTGTTCCAACTCGCGAGACTGCCATTTCCCTTCCATACTCTTGTTATCTAAAAACACGGATATGTTAGGGATTAATGGCATGGATGCCAAATCACGATTATCAAAGTTGCTTTATAGCGCCGTACGTCCGCAATGTTGTTTGTGCCAAATGCAGGCTCAAACTTCGCAATGGCCCATATGCCAAACCTGCTATGCGCAATTACCTTTATTTGAAACAGGCTGCTCATGCTGTGCCATGCCGCTGTCTGACCATGATTTAGTATGTGGATATTGTCAGGCCACCCCCTCGCCTATCGCGCAAACAAAAGCCCTTGGATTTTATACCCATTCGATGCGCGATTTGGTCACTCGCTTTAAATACCACTCAGATTGGGTCGCCGGCAAAGCTCTGACTCAGTCGTGGATACATCGTTGCACCGTCAACGATAAACCCGACTGCTTGGTTCCGGTACCGATGCATCGCACCAAATTAGCCAAGCGTGGATTCAATCAAGCCACTGTCATCGCACATGAGTTGGGGCGTGCGCTTGGTATTCCAGTGGACACTCATACTTGCACACGTGTTCAGGCTGGCCAGTCACTTACAGGGCAAACTCGAAAAGAACGGTCGCTGCAAATACAAGATTGTTACCAAATTCGCCAATCAGAGCATCAACACATAGTTTTAGTCGACGATGTGGTGACATCCCAAGCCACTAGCTTTACGCTGGCGAATCAATTCATTAAGCTAGGCGCCACTCGCGTAGACATGTGGTGTTTAGCGCGAACACCTTAGCTTTGCTTGTTTATCCAACACAGAAAGCGGTACAATAACCAAGTAAAAGCCTCAAGTATTCCGGTGACTAGGATTCGTAATGATCGATATTAAACCAGACGCTCAAAGCCATTTTGTAAAACTATTGAGCAATCAGCCTGAAAACACTCGCATTCGTGTGTTTGTGATCAACCCAGGTACGCCGAGTGCTGAATGTGGTGTTTCATACTGCCCAGAAAACGCAGTCGAAGAGAATGACACATTTTTCCCATATGAGGGATTTGAAGCCGTTGTTGATGAAGACAGTAAGCAATATCTAGAAGATGCGACCATTGACTACGTGACAGACAAGCTCGGGGCTCAGTTAACTCTAAAAGCTCCCAACGCACGTATGCGCAAAGTAGACAGCGACGCGCCTTTAGTTGAACGTGTTGATTACTTGATTCAAAGTGAAGTGAACCCACAGCTGGCCAGCCATGGCGGCAATGTTTCGCTCATGGAAATTACAGACGAGGGAATTGCTGTGCTTCAATTTGGCGGCGGATGCAACGGGTGTTCAATGGTAGACGTAACGCTCAAGGAAGGCATTGAAAAGCAGTTGCTCGAACGCTTCCCTGATGAACTAAACGGTGTACGTGACATGACTGAACACCAACATGGCGACCATTCGTATTCGTGATATTATTCCAGTCACACCCCCTATGCTCATTCAGCAAAAACTGAATCAAATCGCCGGCAACCCTCGTCGGCGATTTCGTTTATTTATCCTAGGTCTATGCCTGTTTGCAGCGGCTTTGAGTTTGCTTTACGCAGGCCTCAATCACAATATCTGGCTCACCCGTGTGGGTACACTTCTATTGGCTCCAGCTTTTGTACTTTGCGCCACCAGCTATGTTGCTTTACTCATCAACCGGCTACTTAATTTTTTTCAGGACTAATACGTTTTATTAGGCAAAAGCCCAGCGTCAAACTACGTGCTGCCAAGAAGCTCAAAAATGCGATCCATAAGGCATGATTACCCAACGACTGAGTCGCCCACCAAACCGGAAAAAACACACCAACAGATGACAAAACCATAGTATTTCGCATCGTTTTAGTCGCGGTAAGCCCAACAAAAATACCATCCAACAAAAAGCACCCGACACCCGCCAACGGCATAATAATCATGTAAATAAGGTACTCGCTCGCCACATGTTGAACATCAGGCAAATTCGTCAACAAATTAATGAGAGGCGCTCCGCCAAAGGCAAAACCAAATGCGAAAATAATCGCCAGCGCTAAGCTCCAAAATGCATTCGCCGCAATGGATGTTTTTAATCTTTGCTGATTTCTTTCGCCAACGGATTGTCCCACCATCGCTTCAGCTGAATAGGCAACACCATCCAAACCGTAGCTAATTAACATCAAAAAATTCATAAGCACAGCGTTTGCTGCAACGGTTACGTCTCCCAGCCGGGCGGCCTGAGCAGTCATAAATGCAAGGCACATTTGCAGCGCCAATGAGCGCATTAAAATATCTCGATTCATGCTCAGCAAAGGTTTGATATTTTGCCAAGCTCCCCACTGTCTATAAAATGGGATTTGCTGCTTGATGTCGGGCAATTGTTTGAAACACAGCCGCCCCGCAAACAACATAGCGAAAAGGTCGGCACACACTGTAGCACTCGCTGCGCCAGCAACGCCGAACCCTAGAAACACCACAAATACGACATCTAGAGTAATGTTCACCACATTTGTCAATATGACCAAACGCATCACAGCTTGGCTTTTTTGGCGACCAATGAGCCAGCCAATAAACACCAAATTGGCCAGTGCCGCGGGCGCGCCGAAAATACGAATACTGAAATAAACTTTCGCCTGCTCGGCCACCTCAACAGATGCTTGCATCAGTTCTCGCGCCAACCACCAGATGGGCTGCCAAAACACAACAAGCATTAAACCCAAGCTGAACGCGATACCCAAGCCTTGCAACAAGATCTGAGACTGACCAACTGCATCATTGCGACCCAATGCTTGCGCTGTCGAACCTGTCGTCGACATCCGAAGAAAGCCCGCCAGCCAGTAAATAAGCGTAACCACCATAGAGCCTACGGCGACACCGCCGAGATACACCACGCTGTCGAGGTGCCCAATGACAGCGGTATCAACTAGCCCTAATAATGGAACAGTGAGATTGGCCAACACCATGGGAATTGCAATAGAACCAATCTGCCGATGCAACACGGCAGATCGCCAAGTCAGATTTGTCATTGAACGGCCGAAAGTACGTCTTTAAAGTCTGAGACGAGTTGTTTAGAACGAATAGTCGCAAGTTGACCAGGTTCGGCATGGGGCCTGAACACCGCTTGAATATTGCCGTTAGGATTTACCAAAACTATTGAAGCAGAGTGATCGACGGTATATGAATCCGGAGTTTCGCCGTCGTACATTGCATAGGCTAACCCTAGGTTGCGAGTTAGCGGAAATAGATCAGGATGTGGCCCTGTAGCTGCAACAAACTCAGGATTAAAATAGCCAATGTATTCATTAAGCCGTGCCGGAGTGTCACGCTCAGGGTCGGCACTCACAAATACGATTTGAACAGGTTTGTCTGATACATCTTGTAGCTTCGGGTATACGCTATTGAGCATTGCCAGTGTGGTGGGGCACACATCTGGGCAATAGGTATATCCCAAAAAGACCAATGACCAACGCCCTTCCAATGATGTGCGATTAAACAGCGCATTGTGTTGGTCTTGAAGTACAAACGGCGCCAGCGCTTTTTCTGGCTGATACAGCAATACCTGTTCAGACACGGCAGAGGCTGGTTGCTCGTTCAATAAGCGAGTCGAGGGCATATCCTCGGAAGATTTAGGCGACAACAACCACACATAGGTCGCAATACCTATCAGTAAAGCGAACATAGCCGCCAAAACAAGCGTCAATTGATGCTTCAAAACAATCCCTTAGTGAGACTAAGGCCGAGCGAGCGTTGCATTAAAATTTAGCAAAGTGGTCGGCCAACAAAACGACAAAGAGAAGCATAAGGTGAACGATCGAGAAACGAAAGGTCTTCATCGCCCAAATTTTTTCATCTCCCCATTTGAGTCGAATTGAGTAGTACATAAATATAGCGTTGAGCACGCTACTACCAATGAGGTAAACCGTTCCAGCCATCCCCGCTATATAAGGCAACAACCCAACAGCAAACAATAACAAAGTGTATAAAAACACGGCATTTTTAGTAAATTCTATGCCGTGCGTCACCGGTAGCATGGGAATATTGACCCGCGCATAATCATTTTTCCGGTGAATAGCCAACGCCCAAAAGTGAGGCGGCGTCCATGTAAAAATGATCATCACTAGCAAGATTGGATAGGCGTCAATTTGGCCTGTCACCGCAGTCCAACCTAATAGCGGCGGAATAGCACCCGCAATCCCTCCAATGACTATATTTTGAGGCGTAGCGCGCTTCAGATACATGGTGTAAATTCCTGCATAACCCACCAAACCACAAAAAGTGAGCATCGCAGTAAGCGGATTAACCAGCCACCACAACATCGCGCTTCCAAGCGTTGCAAGTAATGTAGCAAATGCGATTGCCCTCGGCCTTGTAACTGTTCCCCGTGGTAGAGGGCGCTGATGAGTCCGCGCCATTCTTTCATCAATGCGACGGTCCACCACATGATTGACGACAGCCGCAGCTGCCGATACAAAACCAATACCTAACATACCAAATACCGCGGGTTTCCAAGGCAGCCATCCTTGAGTCGCAAGGCACATTCCAACCAGCGCTGTTAACAAGAGTAACATCACCACATTTGGCTTTGTCAGCTGGTAGTAGTCATTCCAGCATGCATTTCCAAGCAACCAGTGAGGTTGACTAACTGAGCGATCAGAGTGCGATTTAGGGACGGTTTCAACCGCTTGGGATGTTTGGATTGAGGCTGACTTATCCATATTGAGAATCTCCAAAAATCGTCTGGGGCGCGGTACGCACCCAGAACACCACTAAACTTGCCAATAACATTAAAGCGACACCATTATGTGCAACCGCAACCGACAACGGTAAACTGGCCACAACATTGGTAATACCAAGCCCCACCTGAACGACTATCAGCGAGAGCAGCCAACTTGCAGAGCTAAGCCAACCCTGCCGAAATAGTGAAAAAGCAGCGAGAATCACAAACAGTGTTGCCACCACAGCACCAGCTCTATGCACTATGTGAATGGTCATTCGCTCGGCATATGAATGCCGCCCATACTCGTAATTGCCATCGTCCGACTTAGGTAAACTAAAGCCACCCGCAAAGTCTAACTTCTGCTGCCAGTCGCCCTCACAAATGGGAAATTGAGTACATGCAGTAGCGGCGTAATTCGCTGATGTCCACCCGCCTAATGAAATCTGCACAAACACCACAAATGCCGCCACAATGAGGCACCATCGCCCCTTCACTCTTGTGATGTCAGATGATTCACGAGCTTGCAACCGAGTGGCTAACACGCACAGCAGTACAAATATGCTGAATCCCCCCAAGAGATGTCCCATCACAACCAGTGGCATAAGCTTGAGCGTCACGGTCCACATCCCCAGCAAGGCCTGAAATATCACTAGAACCAACAGTGAAGAAGACAATAGTCGTATCGCTTTGGGACGCTTGAACCCCATAACCGCAATGACGGCAATGAATACGCCAAGCGCCCCTGCAAAATAGCGGTGAATCATTTCGTTCCATGCTTTTTGCGGTTCAACTTGTCGTTCAGGAAAGGCTTGGTTTGCGCGCTCAATGGCTTGCTGAGTATCGGGCACACTGATTGTTCCATAACATCCGGGCCAATCCGGACATCCCAACCCAGCATCGGTCAGGCGGGTATAGGCTCCGAGTAGGATCACGCCCAAGGCTAATACAATTGAGAACCATACAAACGCTTTCATCATGCACTACCCCACTCTCGATAATTTAAGCATTTTGTACAAATCAGACTTCACTGCTTTGCCTTGCGCCAAGGCTTCTTCCATGGACAGAGGAGCCGGATACATCAGCATCACTTGCCCCATGGGGTCCATTACAAAAATAGTGCCTTGCTGAGACCAACCTTCAGGTAAGTCCTCTAGCATTGCTTGCCAATAAATACCTTGAGCATCAACACTCGGGGCACTGGGACCCACTGCCACACCCACAACGCGAGATTGATATTGACCTAATGTTGTCTTTACCCGGGCCAGAAAGCTTTGCATAGCATCACAATGCGCGTCGCAAATCCCAAACACAGCCCATTTATGCTGCCACGCGCCTTGTTGCCAATTTTGTTGAAGCAGCGGCTTGTCTAAAAACACGCCACCGGATGTTGCTCCGCCCTCAAACCATTCAAACTTCAATACAATGAAGGCAAGTAAAACCGGTGCAACAAATGCCAATAATATTCCATGACCCGCGTGTAATTTCATGGCTCTCTCCTCCGGCTACGCATCACAACAACAACCAGCGCAACCGTTAATGCCAACGCCATTGCAAACCATTGGATAGCATAACCATAATGTTTTTCCGCTGACATAGTGACCCAGTTCCACTGACGAGGAAGGCCCCAATCCTGCTGTTCATCAAGCAACAACACCCAAGGGAGCAGCTCGATATCAAGCTGATCAGAAATTGCTGCGAGGTCTTCAGTTTGAATTCGATATACCGACCCAAATTGCTCCATCAGATACGCCTGATCTAACACCACTAATTGGCTTGCCGGTTTGACCCATCCGGTTACATTGATACGTTTAGGCAACGGCGGAATTTCAGGTAATACATCTCGGCTTAAATCGGCTGGAAGCCAACCTATGTTAATCAGAAAACTCTCTGAGGCTACGGTTGCGGGCACTAACAATTGATACCCAATCACGCCATTAAAACGCTGATTGTCCAACAACAATCGAACCCTTGGGTGAAGGTTTACAAGTTCCGACATGGGTAGGCCCGTTATTTTGTCGTAGGGCATTTTCTTAATATCTGTTAAAGAGAGTGGTGACTGATGCTGATGCGTTAAAAGTTGACGTTCCAAAGCTTCCTTATGTGCGCCACGCTCGCTTTGCCAAAGTCCAAGCTTGACGAGGCCAGCGATCACAATCACTGTAAACACCATGAAACTAAGCAGTCGCCAACGCGACGACTGTTGACGCTTATTTTGGATATCTAACATCATGCTTTGGCTTATCAAACTTATCATCGTCCTTTTGCTGCTGACGGTATTAGTGAACCTTGCGTTAGCGCTTAAAACAATGATTAAGCCTTCTCCTAATAAATCGATGTCTCAGTACATTGGGCGAAGGCTAATGTTCTCGGCGGCCATCGTTGTTGCCATCGTCGTGTTAGCAATATTTGGCGGTCTTGGTTTCAATCCTCGGCCTTACTGACACTAAATGACATATACAAAAATAAACAAACAGAGCCACACCACATCTACAAAATGCCAGTACCAACTCCCTGCCATAAATGCAAAATGATTGTCTTGTGAAAAATGCCCCTTCAACACCCTAAAAAATAAAACAATTAATATGATGGTTCCCAGCGTCACATGCATGCCGTGAAACCCTGTCAGCAGGAAGAATGTATTCCCGTATATTCCCGCATCGAGTGTGAGCCCCATTTCTTGATATGCATGGATGTATTCTTCGACCTGCAAAAATAGGAAACACACCCCCAAGACGATGGTGAAGAACAACCACGCATTGAGCGCCGAACGCTTTCCGGTCTCTAAACTGACATGTGCCATATGCAGCGTAATCGAGGAAATCAGAAGAATGATGGTGTTGTAAAGCGGCAGTCCCGTCCATCCCATAGCGGTTGTTTCAGTGCCGCTGGGAGTTTTGATAAGAGGCCAATGCGCTTCAAACTCTGGCCAAAGCACCGCATGTGTCATGGCATTATTTGAGCCGCCTTCTAACCAAGGTAAAGCAATCATTCGGGCGTAAAATAGAGCCCCAAAAAAAGCAGCAAAGAACATCACTTCAGAAAAAATGAACCAACTCATGCCCTGCCGGAATGAACGATCCATTTGCTCGCTATACATGCCACTCATAGATTCATTAATGACATTTCCAAACCAACCAAAGAGCATGAAAATAAGCAGAGTCGCGCCCCCCAGTAAAATCCACTGACCGTAACCACCCCCTTCATCCATTTGCTGTACCGTTGTGCCAGCCCCCACTGCAATCATGAATAAAGCAACGGCACCTATAATCGGCCAAACGCTTTGTGCGGGAACATAGTAACGTTGATATTCTTGACTCATTCCGTGGTCCTCTTTGTCTCAACAACCGCTGCAGTGCTTTCCTGCAAACGGTCGCTGATGTCATATAACGTGTATGCCAACGTTAATGTGCCAATGTCGTCAGGCAAGGTTTCATCAACGTAAAACTGCATCGGCATGACTTTTCGCTCACCCGGCGCCAGTGGCTGCTGGTTAAAGCAGAAGCATTCGAGTTTATGTAAATATTTAGCGCCCAACCCCGGCGATACCGACGGAATAGCTTGCGCAACGACCGGTACATCCTTGGGATTTTCGACAACAAAATCGACACGCGTTAACTTGCCAGGTGTAACCGTCACTGAACGTGTTAGCGCTAAAAACGGCCAGCTCAATCCGCTTGATGTTCGTGTTAAAAACTGAACCCGTATTTCCCGCGTGCTTTGGCTTTCTTGTATGGGCAAACTCGCAGCTGTGGTGTTGGTTTTTCCGTTAATGCCAGTGACATCACACAACACGTCATATAGCGGCACCAACGCAAAACCAAATGCAAACATTCCAATCACCACCCCAAGCAAACGCTTTACCAGCGACGCGTGTGACTGACCATTCGAATGCTCTGTCATTATTTAATCTCTGGCGGCGTTTCAAAGGTGTGATATGGCGCAGGAGAAGGCACGTCCCATTCAAGTCCTTCTGCTCCTTCCCACGTTTTCGCAGGTGATTTTTCGCCCCCTTTTGCCGCTTTGATAATGACCGCTAAAAAGATGAATTGAGATACTCCAAATGCGAATCCACCAATCGAAACAATCTGATTCACATCCGCAAACTGTAAGGCGTAGTCAGGGATACGTCTTGGCATACCAGCAAGCCCCAGAAAATGCATCGGAAAAAACAGCACATTGACTGAAATTAATGAACACCAGAAGTGCGCCTGAGCCAACCCTTCGTGATACATATGTCCAGTCCATTTGGGCAACCAATAGTACGCCGCAGCAAAGATAGAAAAGATTGCACCTGTCACCAGTACATAGTGGAAGTGAGCGACCACGAAATAGGTATCGTGATATTGGAAGTCAACCGGCGTGATGGCCAACATTAAGCCACTAAAACCACCAATGGTGAATAACACAACAAAGGCCAATGCAAACAGCATGGGCACTTCAAACGTCATTGAACCCCGCCACATGGTTGCCACCCAGTTGAAAACCTTCACACCGGTTGGAACCGCAATGAGCATGGTGCAGTACATAAAGAAGAGCTCGCCAAATAAGGGCATTCCAGTGGTAAACATATGGTGTGCCCACACAATGAAACTCAACCCTGCAATTGAAGCGGTGGCATACACCATTGATGCATAACCAAACAGGGGTTTGCGGGCAAAAGCGGGAATGATTGCAGAGACAATGCCAAATGAGGGCAAAATCATAATGTAAACTTCTGGGTGCCCAAAGAACCAAAAGATATGCTGGAACATAACAGGATCGCCTCCGCCAGCAGCATCAAAGAAACTGGTGCCAAAATATTTATCGGTGAGCACCATGGTGACGACCCCAGCCAACACCGGCATCACCGCAATCAGCAAAAATGCGGTGATGAGCCACGTCCAAACAAACAAGGGTAACTTCATCCAATTCATGCCTGGAGCGCGAAGGTTCACAATGGTCACTATGACGTTGATGGCCCCCATGATCGATGAGATACCCATGATGTGAACAGCGAATACGAATAACGCGGTGCTGTCAGGCGAGTAGGTTGTCGATAAAGGCGCGTAAAAAGTCCAACCAAAGTTTGGCCCACCGCCTTCCATGAACAACGAAGCCACAAGCATGGTGAATGCAAACGGTAGTATCCAAAAGCTCCAGTTATTCATTCTCGGTAGCGCCATATCAGGTGCTCCGATCATCATTGGAATCATCCAATTGGCCAATCCGGTAAATGCTGGCATTACCGCACCAAACACCATAATGAGGCCGTGAACAGTGGTCATTTGGTTGAAGAAATTGGGTTCTACGAGTTGTAGGCCGGGCTGAAATAGCTCAGCGCGAATGATCATGGCCATCGCGCCGCCAAGTAAAAACATGGCAAAGGCAAACAACAAATATAGAGTGCCAATATCTTTGTGATTAGTGGTCAATACCCACCGCATAATGCCTTTGGGTGCACCGTGGTGCTCATGCTCACCAGCGTGCTGGTCATCGGTCGTGTTTGATTCGGTCAGTGTCGTCACGATTAACTCCCTTAATTTGACGCGTTTCGGCGAGATTGAATGTCAGACGCTTGAATGAGTTCACCGGTGTCGTTACCCCAAGCGTTACGTTCGTATGTCACCACGGCGGCCAACTCTTTAAGTGCAAGCTGTTTACCAAACGGAGGCATGGCAGTGCCAGCCTTACCATGGAGCACAATATCGATATGAGCGACCTTATCTTCAAGCACCATTGGACTTCCTCTCAACGCCGGAAACATTCCCGGCAGCCCTTGCCCATTTGGTTGATGACATGCTGCACATGACGCTAGGTAGACTTGCTCACCCAACTCCATCAGCTCTTGCTCGCTCATTTGTAGCGCTAGCAAACGTTGCTCTTCTTCGGCAACCGCGGCTTGTTCAGCTTTTTGCTCAGCCATCCACTGGTCGTAATCCGCTTGCTCTTTTGCAATCACAACGATGGGCATAAACCCGTGGTCTTTGCCGCATAGCTCGGCACATTGACCTCGGTAAATACCGGGCTTGGGTACATTAGTCCAAGCCTCATTAATAAAGCCGGGGTTAGCGTCTTTTTTAACTGCAAATTCAGGGACCCACCAAGAATGAATCACATCATCTGAGGTCATTAAAAAACGCACTTTTTTGTTGATGGGAATAACGAGGGGCCGATCGACTTCAAGTAAGTAATTCTCACTTTTTTCGAGTTTATTATCGATCTGTTGGCGAGGTGTCGCCAGTACACTGAAGTATTCTAGGTCATCCTCAAAATAACGGTAATGCCACTTCCACTGGCTTCCTGTAACTTGAATGGTGACATCGGCATCATCAGTATTTTCCATTGCAATGAGCGTGCTCGTCGCTGGGATGGCCATACCCACGAGGATCACAAGCGGAATTGCTGTCCACAATATTTCTATTTTGGTGCTTTCATGGAAATTGGCGGCAACAGCGCCTCTAGATTTACGATGTTTAATGATGGCGTAAAACATTGCGCCAAACACAATGAAGCCAATCACACAACAAATGTAAAAAATGGTCATATGTAGGTCATACACACGGCCGCTTACTTCGGTAACGCCTTTGGTCAGGTTTAACGGCATATCTTCTGCCATAACTTTACTTTGAATCAGTAAGGCTACAACCGCAGACAGTCCTTTTCGTACAACGCTCACGTTAATTCCTCCATCCAGCACGTGATAAACGAGCGGTATCAGATAACGTAGACAGCATTATGCCGAAGACATAAAAACGTTATTGGTTACATTTAAAGAATTAAGTAAATCTTAGGTTTAGTCTAGAGATCTCTCTAGCAGAACCGTATTTCAAACTTAAGATTCAATTAGATAGAGCAGAAGCTCTATTGCTGGAATTTAGCTAACTAGCTGTTTTTGAATTGGTTGTTTTTTATTCGATTGTTAAATATTTTTAACAATGGATAAAAACTAATTGTTAGAAAGGTGATCTACTTCTCTTGCTCGACTTCTTTCTGAGCAAGAGTAAACGCAGATTTAATGCAGATTATCGTTACTTGCGTCTAACTGATTGTTTTCCAAACATGGAAGCACTATTTTTTGGGCATCAGAACTATGCTGATGAGCAATGATTTTTAACTGAGAGCCGCAGCTTGCAGTGGTATCTTCCATAGGAAATACAAAACTCAATGCGTTTTTTCCTTTAGAAGCAAGCTTTAGCCGCTTGATATCCCGCTCATCTAAAGAATCAGGCCATGCCAATATACATGCTGCATTGTCATTTCGCATCGCTTGTTCAGTGGCCCAAAGCGTATCTGATTCGCGGCGGCCATGAACAATCAGTAAATGCTCAGGTCGCAAGCCCTTCATCTCTGAGATTTCATCTAAAACCCATTTAGGCGGATTGAGTAACACCAACCACCGGCGTTGCTGACTTAACGCTTTGAGAGTCAGTTTTAGCAGTGAGAATACGGCACTGTGTTGGCCTGCCAACACTTCATAAATATGACCACTTTGCCACCCACCATTAGGTAGCTCGCTATCAATAAATGCATGACCAGATGTCACTGTTTTAACAGTATTAAGTCCATTTGGGTGCCAAACACCCGGGTGTTTAATCTTTGTCTGCAGTAAATGTTTCATAACCAATTCCCATTACGAATCACACCAACGGCCAACCCTTCAATATTAAAAGGTTGCGTTCTCAAATCGACTTCGATTGGTGCAAAGTCTTCGTTTTCTGCCAGCAAGGTCACGTGATGCCCTTTTTGTTGTAAACGCTTTACCGTGACATCGTCTTCAACTCTGGCAACTACTACTTGCCCATTTCGTGCGACTTGAGTGCGATGTACGGCCAACAAATCACCATCAAGAATGCCAATGTCTTTCATGCTATCGCCGTGAACACGTAACAAAAAATCAGCCTTGGGACTAAACATCGATGGGTCTACTGCGTAATGTGACTCAACATGCTCTTGAGCTAAGATTGGCTCCCCTGCTGCAACTTGACCAATAAGCGGCAAGCCAGACTCATCATTCGATGCTTCTTCGCCGAGAATTCGAATCCCTCGCGAGGTACCTGCAAGTATTTCAATAACGCCTTTTCGTGCCAGGGCTTTTAGATGCTCTTCAGCAGCATTCGCGCTACGAAAGCCCAACTGGCGAGCAATTTCAGCTCGTGTTGGAGGCATGCCTGTCGCATCAATTGTGTCTTTAATCAGTTGAAAAATTTCAGCTTGTCTTGGGGTTAAAGGTCGCATCTTTATGCCTGTTGTTTTATACAGTACCACTGTACAGTAATACAGTATTGCCATGATCGCAACACAAAATAACAACAGAATATTGTTTTCAAGCTTTGTTATAATTGCGGTTCTTGTACCTACTTTGCAGCTTCAAAAATGATTCATCACTCCAAGTTCTTCGCCTCTATTATGAAGTGGCCATTGAAACTATTGGTTCATACGCGTCCAATTTGTTCTGACGCGATTGAAACGCTGGCTGAAACCAAACAGCCCGTGGTTTATGTCATGGAGAACGATTCTGCCGTTGATACCATGATGCTTGCTGAGATTACCTCCAAAGCTGGCCTTCCCAGTCCATATAGTCACAGCGCACATCCGTCTGTTTTATTTATTAGTGGTAAGCGATTTGGTAGGACTCACCAAACTAGATTGAAAAAAGCGCTTCGCGCCTTGTTGGAAGCTCACAAGGCTTCCCCCGAACTCGATATTCAGCTGCTGCCGGTGCAGCACTTTTGGGGGAGAAATCCCGGCAAGACAAAAGCTGGATTATTGTCTTGGTTGGCCGAACGCCCAACCCCGGGTTGGCTCCGTAAAGCGTGGACGGTTCTGTTTCTTGGACGCTCTCATTTCGTGCGTTTAGCCACACCTGTATCATTACACGAATTTGCCGAGCGCTTTGGCGACAATGACAAAAGTGCTCACCGTATTGCCCGTTTGGCCCGCGCCCATTTTTATCGTCAACGTTTGGCCTCTACGGGTCCTCGTTTACCGAATCATAAGCGCATGTTTAAAGAGCTGTCGAAAAACCCAGCAATTGCGCAAATCACCGATGCAGATCCGGGCAAACAAGAGCAGATGCGCGCACAAGCTCAAGTGTATATGAAGGAGATTGCTGCTACGTATTCTAATACTTTGGTGGTGATATTAGATCGCTTCATGACGTGGTTATGGAACCGCATTTATGGCGGCATCAACATCAACAACATGGAACAGGTACGCCAACTCGCTGAATCCGGGAAGGAAATCGTCTACGTACCTTGCCACCGAAGCCATATGGATTACATGCTGCTTAGTTATGTGATTTATCAACAAGGCTTGGTTCCCCCTCATATTGCAGCCGGTATTAACTTAAATTTCTGGCCGGCAGGTCCAATATTTCGCCGCGGAGGAGCATTCTTTATTCGCCGTTCATTCCGGGGTAACAAGTTGTATTCAACCGTGTTTCGGGAGTATTTGAGTTGGTTGATTAAAGAAGGCTTTCCTGTCGAATATTTTACCGAAGGGGGTCGCAGCCGCACGGGCAGATTGCTGTCGCCTAAAACCGGTATGTTCGCCATGACAGTTCAAAGCCAATTGGTTTCTGAATCTCGGCCGATTGTATTTGTGCCTATCTATTTAGGGTATGAGCACGTCATGGAAGTCACCACCTATTTGAAGGAATTAAAAGGCGAAGATAAAGAAAAAGAAAGCCTTTGGAACAGCCTGAAGATTATTGGCAAACTGCGCAATTATGGACAAGGTTTTGTCAATTTTGGTACGCCTGTATCACTCGACGAACACCTCACCAAAATCGCCCCGCAGTGGCGCCAGGAACGTATGGAGGACCGGCCCAAATGGATGTCCCAAGCGGTCAACTCATTGGCTGAGAATGTGATGACCGAAATCAACAACTCGGCCGCCGTCAACGGCCTGACTTTAAGCACATTGAGCTTACTGAGCTGCGAGAAAAGAGCGCTGAGCGAACAAAGCCTCGCAACATTTATGGATGTATGTTTAAGCCTAGCGCGCAATGCGCCTTACCACGAAAATACCACAGTGCCAGTGCAAACGGGGCAGCAGTTACTAGAACAAACTCTCGCTCTAGAAAAACTCACCGTGACCAAAGACACCTTTGGCAACGTTGTGAGTCTGGATAAATATGGTCAAGTGGTAATGACTTATTACCGCAATAACATCATCCATGTATTTATCATTCCTTCACTGGTTGCTGCGCTAATCGATGCGCGCGACAGCACTAGCAAGCACGATCTGCTGTTCTGCGTTAAGCAATTGTACCCATTGCTAAAAGCCGAGTTATTTTTAGGTAAAAACGCAATGACGCTAACCGAGTATGTGGACGCAATCCTTCAAGATTTAGCGCGCCAACAGTTGGTTGAAATGTCTGCGGAGGGACTCATCACGCCCCCAGAAAAACGCAGCGAAAAGCGCGTACAGTTAAGGCATTTAGGGCAAATATCGGCCGAGACCATTCAACGCTACTCCGTGGTACTTGAGCTATTAACGCGTAATCCCGACTTAAGTCGTAATCAGCTCGAAAAACTAAGCCGAGCAGTTGCTGAGCAACTCGGTCGTTTACACGGTATACGCGCGCCGGAATTTTTCGATAAGCAATTGTTTGCCAGCCTTTGTATTAAGCTAAAAAACATGGAGCTATTGGAACAAACCGAAGAGGCACGCCAAGGACTGCAAGGTTTACGTCAGCTCACCTCTGAATTGGTGAGCACCGAGGTGTACCAGTCGATTGTGCAACTACTGAATCAAGACCAATAAATCGATGCAATAAAACCAACCGTTATCACCATACCTACACGATTATTGGCTCGAAACGCGGCAAAGCAATGCGCTCTGTCGCGGTTTCTGATCCGCCACAATTGATGAATGAACATCAACCCCACCAAGATCAACACCACCGAGGCGAACCACATATAGTCGAGCACGAAACAAAAAGTCGCGAGCAATGCCAACGTGATAGTTTGCAACAATGCGATCATAGCGATATCAAATCGGCCAAAAAGAATGGCGGTAGACTTAATGCCCACCTCAACATCATCAGCTCGGTCGACCATGGCGTATTCGGTATCGTATGCGACTGTCCAAGCTAGGTTGGCGCCAAAAAGTATCCAAGCTTGCATTGGTACATCGCCGAGTATCGCTGCATAAGCCATAGGAATCGCAAAGCTAAAAGCGGCACCTAAAACGAACTGAGGTAGATGCGTCACTCGCTTGGTAAACGGATAAACAGTCGCCAGTGCCAGTGCAGCAAATGACAGTTGAATTGTGAGTACATTCAATGTCAGCACTAAACCAAATGCGACTGCACACAAACCAGCAAAGAGCCACAGAGCTTGTTTTTCAGTGACTTGCCCTGTCACCAGAGGCCTGTTTTGGGTACGTTCCACCGCACCATCCCAGTGGCGATCCGCATAATCGTTAATCACACATCCCGCCGACCGCATTAGTACTACACCCAATACAAATACTGTCAGAATCCACATCGGCGGAACCCCCATGGCTGCATCCCACAGCGCCCACAATGTAGGCCACATTAAGAGCAAGATGCCCACCGGCTTATCGAGTCTACACAACTCGATAAGCCCCTGTATTAACGAAATATTGTGCGTTTTTTTTATTATTTTTAAATTATCAGTCATATCACTATTTGAACAACCTGAGCTCGATCATGCAATTACGTCGCTATATGGGTAATTATCTGCTTTCACGTGGCAAAGTTAAACTCAACTAAGTACACTTAGCAACATCATGTCATCAAACGAATTTATTTGCCCCATGTGGACCCATTTACGACACAGTATTAATGTCGCTTTATTGAGCGTAATAGCCTTAGTTTCAACCATGCACAGTGCACCTGCACAAGCCGCTGGAGACTTGGCTTACTATGGCTTTGAACCGGACATTGTGACTAATTACATTCGTAAAGGCAGTGATTTAGGGTACATCAGATTAACCGCTGAAATCATGGTTGATGGCAATTCCAACCTGGAAATTATTGAACATCATGCGCCGTTGCTGCGTGCCGCCGTGGTTGAAATTTTTGGCCGACAAGCCGAAGAAAAAGTGAAATCGATTGCCGGCCGTGAAGAGATTCGTCGTCAATGCCTACAAGCTATTAATGATTTATTAGAACAAGAAACCGGCCGGCCACTCGCTGCCGATCTCCTGTTTACCAAATATCTCTATCATTAAGGCTCAGGAGTTGTTCAAGATTGCTTTTGTCGCGTGTCGATAAAACCTTGCACAGCTCCAACTAACAGCCCGCCCAAATGCGCAAAGTTGGCGATATGACTGCCTAATAATCCTGCGAATCCCAAGCCAAGCCACACCAACATAAAGCCGATGTATGCGGGTGGCAGTGCCAGTGCAGGATAACGCCGATGCGCCACGGCAACATACCCCAATAAAGCATAAACCACGCCGCTCAAGCCGAGAAAGTTAGGGCCCACAACAACACCTTGCAAACCGTTGCTCAACAATGCGCCCGCCAAAAACAAAGTTATCAGCTTGCCCGCCCCGACTTCGCGTTCAATTCGGCCGCCCAAATACCACCACCACACTAAATTGAACAGCAAGTGCGCTAACGCAAAATGCATAATTGCAGGCGTAAAAAGTCGCCAGATCTGGCTCACCTGTTGATCAAATGGTGCCGGAAAGTGCAACATCGAAAACAGATCTTGAGCCAAACCAATCTGGCTCAGCAATCCGATGATCAGAGTCACGGCAAGAATGACTAAGGTGACAGGGCCAGCCTGCACCCAAAGCTGATGCAATAGCGGTGTACCCGAGCTGCCATAATTAAATTGTACTCGACTGGAGTCTGTTCGCTCCCACGAAGCACTTCGGTAACGCGCATGACTTGGGTTTTCAGCAAACATTTCAAATTCAGCCCGTGCAGCGTCCAAATCTGAGTTATTTTCAACGCCGATAACAAAGTACTGATCTTGCGTAGCGATATGGCATTGCACATTTTTTAACGCCATATAATCTACGAAAGATTGCGCTATTCTGGGGTCATTGAGTCGACCGACAAGGTTCATGCATCAGTATCCATCAGTTCAGGGAATTGTTGAGACCAAGCGTCAAAACCACCATCTAAACTATAGACCTGCTCAAACCCTTGGGAGGCCAAAAACTCAGCGGCGGGCTGGCTTGAAATACCATGGTAACAGCACACGATCAGCGGGTTTTCGAATTCGCCATTTAAGACAAAGTCAGACACGTTATCGTTATTTAATGACTGTGCTCCTTGCATTCGGGCTGTACTAAAACTTTTCGGATCACGAATATCTGCGATCTGCACTTCATGGTCTTTCATAAGTTGGCAAGCATCTGCCGGTGAAATGTGTTGAAAGGCTGACATCAAAAACTCCTATGCGTTAATAGAGTAATTGTATCAGCCTTGAGGAAGACAGGCGATTATGACTGTATTGCGCGTGCTTCTTGAAGGTTGTCAGTGATGTAGTCGAACACCACTTGCTGTTGGCTCACTACGCTGCCGCTGCCACGACACAGCGAGCATGTATAAGCTTCTCGATAAGATTGGTGACCGTTTGCTCCAACTAATACAAGCGAACCGGCTCCATCGCACTCAGGACACACTTCCATCTCGACACTCCGTCAGTATTGAGTTAAGCGCCCAAGCGTAGCGACAGATTAAGACATCACCATGACACTTACATGGTGAATTTATGACGTCCAATTCAAAATAACTTTACCGCACTGGCCACTCAGCATGGCATCAAAGCCTTTTTGAAAGTCGTGCACGGCATATTCATGGGTCAGCATTGGCTCCAGATCCAGCCCCGACTGAACCAGACTGGCCATTTTATACCAGGTTTCAAACATTTCTCGGCCATAAATGCCTTTAATCACTAAGCCTTTAAAGATCACCTGATTCCAATCTATCGCCATGGTTGAAGGTGGAATACCCAACAGCGCGATCTTTCCGCCATGGTTCATTTTGTCGAGCATGTCACTGAATGCACTCGGCACACCCGACATTTCCATTCCCACATCAAACCCCTCCGTCATGCCAAGGTCGGTCATCACATCGTCAAGTGCCTGTTCGCCAATGTTTACCGCTCTAGTCGCCCCCATCGCCAGAGCCAAATCCAAGCGGTATTGATTCACATCGGTGATCACCACATAGCGGGCCCCACAATGGCGAGCCACTGCTGCGGCCATAATACCAATTGGACCTGCACCGGTGATTAACACATCCTCTCCCACTAAATCGAACGATAAAGCGGTGTGCACTGCATTGCCAAAGGGGTCAAAAATCGACGCCAAATCATCACTAACGTCGTCTGGTAATTTAAAAGCGTTGTATGCCGGGATCACCAAATATTCGGCAAAGGCGCCCGCGCGATTTACACCTACACCGTATGTATTTCGGCACAAATGTCTGCGTCCTGCGCGACAATTTCGACAATGCCCACAAGTAATATGGCCTTCACCTGAAACACGATCCCCGACAGAAAAGCCTGCAACCTCTTGACCCATAGCCACCACCTCACCGGCATATTCATGCCCCACAACCATAGGAACAGGAATGGTGTTTTGAGACCACTCGTCCCACTTATAAATGTGCAAGTCGGTACCACAAATCGCAGTTTTATGGATTTTGATCAGTAAATCATTGTGACCCACTTCGGGAATGGGCACTTCCGTCATCCAAATGCCAGGCTCAGATTTTAACTTAGCGAGAGCTTTCATGGTTTGGCTCATGATGGAATAACTCCGAGCTCTTGACCCACTTCGATAAATGCTGAAATTGCATGATCAAGCTGTGCTTGAGAGTGTGCCGCAGACATTTGTGTGCGAATACGCGCTTGGCCCTGTGGCACTACAGGAAACGAAAAGCCAACGACGTAAACGCCGCGCTGCATCATGCGCTTGGCCATTTCTCCGGCCAGTTTCGCATCGCCCAGCATGACTGGGATAATGGCATGATCAGCTCCGCTTAATGTAAAACCTGCAGCGGTCATTTGCTCACGAAAATAACGGGAGTTTTGCTTCAACAGATGTCGCAACGCATCGCCTTGTTGAAGTAACTCAAGTACTCGAATAGAAGCGCTGACGATTGAAGGTGCCAACGAATTTGAAAACAAATAGGGCCGCGAGCGCTGGCGAAGCCAATCAATGACCTCTTTTTTGCCCGAGGTAAAGCCACCCGATGCTCCTCCCATGGCTTTGCCTAGCGTGCCGGTAATGATATCAACACGCTCCATCACTTGATGATGCTCATGACTCCCTCGACCAGACGCTCCAACAAACCCTACCGCGTGACTGTCATCCACCATGACCAAGGCGTTGTATTGCTCTGCCAAGTCACAAATACCAGGCAGGTTTGCAATAATACCGTCCATGGAAAACACGCCATCTGTTGCAATCAATTTATATCGAGCGCCTGCTGCATCGGCCGCTTTGAGTTGCGTTTCGAGGTCGCTCATATCATTGTTTTTGTAACGGAATCGCTTGGCTTTACACAGCCTTACACCGTCGATAATGGATGCATGGTTGAGTGCATCAGAAATAATAGCGTCATCTGGCCCTAATATGGTCTCGAACAAGCCTGCATTGGCATCAAAGCATGATGAATACAAAATGGTGTCTTCAGTGCCCAGAAAGTCAGATAACTTCAACTCAAGCTCTTTATGTTGATCTTGAGTGCCACAAATAAAGCGAACAGACGCCATCCCAAAACCATATTTCTCCAAACCGCGCTTTGCCGCTTGGATTAATTCAGGGTGGTTTGCCAGTCCTAAATAATTATTGGCACAGAAGTTCACAACCTTCTGTTGGTCCTGAACGTCAATTTCAGCATCTTGCGCTGAACGAATAAAATGCTCGGATTTATACAGGCCAAGCTCTTTAAGCTCGTTTAACTGCGCACCAAGGGATTGATAGAAGGGCTGTGTCATGAGGTCACCAAACCAATAAGTAGTCAGGTGTATTCTAGCCTGTTAGATACATTTTCAAGAATTTCTGAGCGCGTTCTGCGCCCAGATAACATTTTCGGATATGGAAACTAACGCTTACAAGTCACTTCGGGCTCGGTAGGTATCTTGCAATGCATCAAAATCAGCCAAGGCACTTTCTGTCGCGTAAGGTTTCACCAAAGCAATTAACTTCACCACACCGTCATACACTGCTGGAACTTCAATTTTCACATCGCTGGATTGACACATCTGATAACTAATCCAAAATGCCACAACCATTTTGATCAGCTGCACTAAATCGACAATGGAGGCATCATCAATATCAATCACATCACAGTCTCTAAAGGCTTTTAGGATCACACCGGTCCGTTCTGAAATTTGCTCTTGAACGGCTAAGTACTTTTGCTGCAACGATTCATCCCGCAATAAAATTCCAGGCAAACTGGAATAAAAGAATCGAAAACGCCAAATGCTGGTAAATGCCTCGTCACAATAATGTGCCAAATCAGCCACCGTCATTGGTCCTTCTGTGGGGCGAAATGACGCGTCGATGTGGGCAATATACTCAATAAAAATTGAGTTGATGATGTCTTCCTTATTGCGGAAGTGATAATACAGATTGCCCGGACTAATTCCTAAATGTGCAGCAATATGATTGGTCGTAATCGCTCTTTCACCAAACTCATTAAAGAGCTCAATGCTGGCTTGTATAATTCGATCCTTGGTTTTCATAGACTACTGCTACGCCCTGTATTTATTGATTTTTCTATTTGAGCCGCTAAATATAACTGAGTATGAGGCGTCTCGCCCAAACGATCGCTTTTAATTTGGAGGGCGTCACAATCTGACAGATGACAAAAATCGTTTTATAATCGCTGCTATTGCGGAGATTCGTGGTAACAAAGCGGTCATTTCGTATACGGAAAATTGTGTCTACTCAAAGGATTACCCCTCATGTTGCGGTTTCCCTCAAAAGTAATGCGCCAGCTCAGTCTGACGCTTACTCTTATGTGCATCTCAGGACTAAGTTGGGCAAATGGAGTTTCTCCATACCTCCCGCTACAAATGTCACCCGAAATTGAATACAAAATTGAACGGCTATTTATTCAGGCCAATCAAGCGATTATCAAACGCCCTATTCCCATTAGCCAAGTGTACACTGCGCTCAATAAAATAGGGGATTCCGATCCAGCCTTAAGCCGTTCGGTGCGCATGTACTTAGAACGCTTCAAAGGCGATGCCGGCCTAACCCATGCCAGTCTTTCGGTCAGTAACGCGGATGATAATGGCCAATACCTTGCCAACAAACGCGGCCGCACCACCGATAGTTACTACGAAGTGTCTGGTTCTGCATATTGGGCAGCAACCGATTGGGCAATTGTTAACTTAGGCGGCTATGCCTATGACGATGAAGCGACCTTGGAAGGCAGTTTTTTGTCATTCGGCCAAGATTATTTGCAAGTCGACTTGGGGTTTAGAGCGCATTGGTTTGGGCCTTTTCAAGACAGCGATATGCTCATCACTACCAATGCTCAAACACAACCGACGATTACATTTTCGAACGTGACGCCACTGACCGACTTTGGCATCAATTACGAGATTTTCTGGGGTGAAATGTCTGAGTCCGATCTCATTCTCAGTCAGGATCGTGATGTTCGCATGAACGGTAAGCCTAAATTATTTGGCTTTCACATGAGTTTTGAACCCGTAGATGGCTTCGCCATTGGCCTCAACCGCCTCATGCAATATGGCGGGGGCGATCGCGATGAGAGCTTCAAAGATTTAATCAAAGCCTTTTTCGACCCTTCAGGGCAAGACAACATTGGTGAAAAGGGCGTCGATTTTGGTAACCAAGTCTCATCGGTCACCAGCCGCCTGACCCTCCCCGGCGAATTTCCGATGGCGGTTTATATGGAGTATGCCGGCGAAGACACCGGCCGCGGCTCACATCGCTTAGGCAATACCTCACTGATGTTGGGTGTTCACATGCCAAAACTCACCGACACATTGAATCTCACCTATGAGTTCGCTGACTGGCAAAACGCATGGTATGTGAATAGCAACTATGGCGATGGGCTACGCAACGAAGGTTCTGTGATTGGCCACTGGGGTGGCAACAATCGTAAATTTGAAGACGCAGTGGGTGCAACCACACATATGGGCAAACTCATTTGGGAATATAGTGACCACCAAATTATTACCACCACAGCTCGTGTCACTTTGAATGAAAGCTATTCATCTACGTCTACTGATTATGACAATGGCTACGAATTGGGCGTTGAATACACCCACGGTTTCGCTCAATTCTTAGCGGGCGCCCAAATGTTTGCCGGTAAAGACGTGTTCGGTGATTCATTTCTTCAAGCAACAGGATTTCTCAGATGGTAACACTTCGCAAGTCACTTACATTCATCACCGCGCTCTGTATATGGTTCACTCCCGCAACCGCTTCCGCGGTCTCGTTGGATGATTTAGAGTTGTTTGTTGATGCCGGTATTAACTACCACTTGATCGACTTAAACACAGGTACAGCAGCACTCGACAACCCGTCTAATGAAACAGGCGTAAGCTATCACTTTGGTGCTGGCGCACGTAAACAATTTGGCGAAAGTGGCCGTCACTTTGTAGGCAGCCGTATTGAAATTGACGAAATGGGCGACGACTTCATGTTCGCGCTCCGAGCTATTGATTATCAATATTCATTAGATCACAACTGGCGCGTTGGTGCATTTATTGGCGCTGTGAGTTGGCGCACTGGAGCTTCACAAACCGGTTACCACTTTGGAGGCGGCGTGAGTTACATCGACTTATGGCCAAATGTTGATCTCAGCTTGGAGTTCCGCTTTGAAGACAGTTTGGAACGAGATCGTTTGCTAGATGGCGATCCACCACCTGATTACAAACCCGGCCAAACCAGTACCATGGCCAATATTTACGCTGGTAACTTATTTTTAAGTTACCGATTCTAACGAAATGGGGATTGCAGACTTGTACCTATATCGCAATCCCCATACACTCGCTTTAACTTAACTAAAGTCATATCGCTATGAGCACTCGCGTCATTTATCCCGGCACCTTTGATCCCATCACCAATGGCCACACCGATTTGGTGTCACGCGCATCCATGTTATTTGATCATGTCATCGTAGGCATTGCAGGTAGCCCCAGCAAAAAGCCATGGTTCACCGTTGAGCAACGAGTGGCGATGGCAAAAGAAGCGTTAGCCGGATTAAGCAACGTAGAGGTCGTAGGCTTTCAGGGCTTATTGGTTGATTTTGCAAAACAATACGACGCCACGGTATTGATTCGCGGTTTACGTGCGGTGTCTGATTTTGAATATGAATTTCAGTTAGCCAACATGAATCGTCGACTCATGGCCGATCTGGAAACCGTATTTTTAACGCCGGCAGAAGAAAATAGCTTTATTTCGTCAACGCTTGTTCGCGAAGTCGCATTACACAAAGGCGATGTGAGCCAATTCGTGTGCCCCGCTGTAGCTAAAGCGCTTCGACTCAAAGCCGACGCCACTTAATCTCCATTTATCGCTGGCACTGCGTGCAATACACAGTGCTGCGTTGCCCTAAACGTATTTCCTTGAGTTCTCGGTCGCACTTAAAACAAGGCTTACCGCCACGGCCATAAACAAACAATGTTTGTGCGAAGTAGCCAGGCGTGCCATCGACTTGTGCAAAATCTTTTAGCGTCGTGCCACCTTGTTCAATAGCCGCAGCCAATACCTGCTTGATCATGCTTGCCAGTTCTATATAGCGAGCTTTGCTCACCTTGCCCGCTTCACGAGTTGGGCTAATGCCTGAACGAAACAAACTCTCATTGGCATAGATATTCCCTACTCCCACAACATTGCGGTTATCCATCACGAAGGTTTTTACCGCAGACGTTTTACCTCGTGAGCGTTCATATAACCATTGCCCAGTAAATTCCTCAGTGAGAGGCTCTGGGCCAAGCTTAGCCAGCAAATCATGGAATAGAGGCTCTTCACTGAATAACAGGCAACCAAAGCGGCGCGGGTCGTTTAAACGCAACATTTGGCCATTACTCAAATGAATGTCGACATGATCGTGCTTTTGAGCCGGAGTACCAATGGGAATAACGCGCAAACTTCCCGACATTCCTAAATGCAAAATAGCGCTGCCAATCTGAGTATCAATCAGTAGATATTTGGCTCGTCGACGAATATTTTCAATGCGCTGACCTTTTAGCGTTTGAATTGTATCCGGTATGGGCCAACGCAAACGGCTGTCGCGCACCACAATTTGCTCAATGACTTCATTCATCATGTACGGTGAAATGCCTTGACGGCTGACTTCAACTTCAGGGAGTTCTGGCATGCTATTTATTCAACTTCAGTAGTCATGGGTTCTAATATTTTTTTTAAGTCGGCGGAGGGTATTTGCCAAACCTGTTGCAAATCTCTGCGATAAATTATCTGCTGCTCTGCATCAAAAAAGTACACATCCGCGCGCGCTTTCGCCAATAGGTGAAGGCTTACAAAGTGGTTCGACACAGGCAAATCAGCTTGATGATGAACCGCGTAAGGCTGCTGCCAAAGCTTGATCCAAGTTTCGATACGCTCAGGCGACCAAGTTTGATCACTGGCCCGCCAACCATTCCCGACGCGTTGAAGATGGAGATTCGCGACTTTCACGTCCATCACTACCGCCTCCTCCATAATAAGTGGTGCGTGAGAGTCTTGGGTCGTGAACAGTTGTTGGTGTGAGAATTGAATAATCACAATGAATGCTGCTACAGCCAGCATCAACACATTATTCCAACCTTTACGAGACAAACGAATGGCCATCAGTATTCAACTATGAATTGACAAGAGCTACAGCTTAGAGCTTTTTTAGACAATAAAAAACCCGGCCGAAGCCGGGTTTTTGAATCGAAAGCTGAATCAAGATTTACTTGATTTTGCCTTCTTTGTACATCACGTGTTTGCGAGCAACTGGATCAAATTTTTTGATTTCAAATTTGCCAGGCATGTTGCGCTTGTTTTTATCAGTGGTATAGAAGTGACCTGTACCAGCTGATGAGTTCAAGCGAATCTTTTCGCGTCCACCTTTAGCAGCCATGGGTTATCTCCTTAAACCTTTTCACCGCGGGCACGCATTTCAGCCAAAACTGAATCAATGCCCTTCTTATCGATGATGCGCATACCTTTTGTTGAGATACGCAGCTTCACAAAACGTTTTTCTGCTTCCACCCAAAAACGGTGGCTTTGCAGGTTTGGCAAGAAACGACGCTTGGTCGCGTTCTTTGCATGCGAGCGGTTGTTACCTACAACCGGACGCTTACCAGTAACTTGGCATACTTTAGACATGTCGCTTGTCTCCGAAATTTTTACTACTGCTCGAGCGTACTTGTATCCTGTATTGGCCGTCGCCCAGGACACAGGAGGGCGCATTTTATACAGTTTTGAGGGATAAAGATCAATATAAATGCGCCGTAAAATGAAAAATATCGTGTTTTATGGTCATTTTTACATCAATCCACGTTCTGCAAGCGATGTTACATCACCTTTTGCCACAACTAAATGATCGAGCACTGTCACGTCAACTAATGCCAACGCTTTTTGAATTCGCTCCGTGATTCGAATATCTGAACGACTCGGTTCCGACACACCAGACGGGTGATTATGGCATAAGATGACTGCGGCAGCATTCGCCGTCATCGCTTCTTGCACAATGACCCGGGGATATACCGACGCTTGATTAATTGTGCCTTGAAATAAACGTTTAAAATCAATCAATCGATGTTGGCTATCTAGCATCATAACCGCAAAAACCTCATTGCGTTCATCCGCCAATTGGCTCGACACATAGTCACTCGCTGCGCGGGCTGAATCCATCGTCGACTCTCGTTGTAATTGCTCTGCGAGGGTACGACGAGACATTTCCATCACGGCTTGCAATTGCACATATTTGGCAGTGCCCAAGCCTTTACCTTGGCAGAATTCGCGTTTTCCAGCTGCCAATAAAAGGCTCAGCGAACCAAACTCTGCAATTAATAAACGCGATAAATCTACGGCATTACAGCCTTTAATGCCCGTACGTAGAAAGATTGCCAGAAGCTCTGCATCCGACAATGCTTCCGGGCCTCGTTGTAACAATTTCTCGCGCGGTCTTTCGGCCTCGGGCCACTGAGTAATTTGCATAAGTGCCTCCTTGCACATGTTCAGCTCATCACATATGAATTGCATTCATTGCAATCCTATCGCCATTAGGTATAGCCTAAGCACAACACGATCCCAAGTTATGATGTATTGGATCACGATGAAGTCTGAAGATTTAAGAAAGCTCTATCAAGAGCTACTCAAGAGCAATCAAACGCTCAGCCAGTCATTAAGCGACGCCAGAAAAATTGATTTTCAATTCGATCATCACTTGCTCCAGCACGACTCTGCTCCGGCTGCCGAACGCATTAGCTACCTGTTAGCATTAGCGCATAACTTAATGCGAGATGCAGAGCTAGACGATCATCAACTGCAATCCGTAATGGGTCAATTAGACACGCTAAAAATTGCCTGCGAACGTCAGTATGAGAAGCCGATCACTCTGAGTGAGGTACGCAAACTCTACGAATAGTGGTTGCTGTATGGTAAGGTATCGCCAACTTACATGGTTCCCGTGAGATCCGCGTGTTAGTAAATAAACGTATTCTTGTTGGCATTACTGGTGGCATCGCTGCCTATAAAATTCCTGAGTTAGTCCGACGCTTAAAAGATCAAGGCGCTGAAGTGCGAGTGGTCATGACCCCCGCTGCCAAATCTTTTATTACTCCTTTAACGTTACAAGCTGTATCTGGTCACCCCGTAGCCGATGACTTATTGGACCCCACAGCAGAAGCCTCCATGGGGCATATTGAACTTGCTCGTTGGGCAGACCTCATCATCATAGCTCCCGCCAGTGCCGACTTTATCGCACGTTACTGTGCAGGTATGGCGAATGATTTGCTGTCTACGCTATGTTTGGCCAGCACATCACCTGTGGTGATCGTACCCGCTATGAATCAACAAATGTGGCAAGCCACCGCAACACAGGCAAACATAGAAACACTTGCACAACGCCATGTTCCTACTTGGGGTCCAGGCAGTGGTTCTCAGGCCTGTGGCGAGGTGGGTCCTGGGCGAATGATAGAACCCGATGAAATCTTGATTCATACCATCGACCATTTCAGCATTTCAAATGCGCTTGAAGGCAAACGCATCACGATTACTGCCGGGCCAACGCGTGAAGCGCTCGACCCTGTGCGATACATTAGCAACCACAGCTCTGGAAAAATGGGCTTTGCGTTGGCAGCTGAAGCCGCTCGAATGGGCGCACTCGTCACTTTGATTAGCGGACCGGTGTCGTTACCCACCCCAACCGGTTGTGCCCGCATCAATGTTTCATCCGCCCAAGACATGCTGGGCGCTGCGCTCAATGTGCCCGGTGAACAAGATGTATTTATTGGCTGTGCTGCGGTTGCAGATTACCGAGCTGCGGATGTCGCGGATCAAAAAATCAAAAAACAAGGCGATGAGATTTCTCTGAAGTTAGTGAAAAATCCAGACATTATCGCCACCATTGCGCAAAAAAATAACGCAAAATTGGTGGTCGGATTTGCCGCTGAAACTCAAAACGTAGAGCAATACGCATTGGGCAAGTTGGAAAATAAAGGCTTAGATATCATCGCTGCAAATGATGTGAGTGACGCCAGTATTGGTTTCAATGCCGAACACAATGCACTGTCCGTATTTTGGCCTGGTGGTCAGCAACAAATTGCCACCGCCAGTAAGTTCAAGGTGGCTCGTGAGCTACTGTATTTAATTCAACAACGTTTATCTGAAAAATTATGAAAGCAATTGATGTAAAAATTTTGGATCCCCGTATTGGTAGCGAATTTCCGTTGCCAGCCTATGCCACTCCAGGCTCCGCAGGACTTGATTTACGCGCCTGCGTAGATGGCCCCTTGGTGATTTCGCCAGGCGAAACTCAGTTGATTAAAACCGGTATATCCATCCATGTTGCCGATCCGTCGCTCGCTGCTGTGATCTTGCCACGCTCTGGCTTAGGCCATAAGCACGGCATTGTACTGGGCAATTTAGTGGGCTTGATCGACTCCGACTATCAAGGCCCACTGATGGTGTCTTGCTGGAACAGAGGTTCAACCGTATTTACCGTTGAGCCGGGCGACCGCATAGCCCAGCTGGTATTCGTTCCTGTGGTACAAGCAGAATTTAATATCGTAGATTCCTTTGAAGAATCTCAACGCGGTGAAGGTGGTTTCGGCCACTCTGGAAAACAATAATAATTACTTCGTAGTAAGGGGTTATATGCCTGAAGTTAAACTTAGCCGTCGAGACCATATCTTACAGTGCCTTGCGCACATGTTAGAAACCGCGCCCGGCCAGCGTATTACTACTGCTAAACTCGCAGCCGAAGTGGGCGTGTCTGAAGCAGCTCTATACCGACATTTTCCATCCAAAGCCCGCATGTATGAAGGCCTGATCGAATTCATTGAAGAATCAGTACTCAGCCGCATTAATCTCATCTTAGCGGAGCAAAAAGACACCATTCAACGGTGCCAACTGATTTTGCAATTACTGTTGACCTTTGCCGAACGAAATCCGGGGATCACTCGCCTGCTCAATGGTGATGCATTGATGGGAGAGAACGAACGTTTGCGTGTTCGGGTGAATAGCTTATTTGATAAGATTCAAACGCATATCAAGCAAGCCTTGCGTGAAAAAGCGATTCGTGAAGGTATTGGCTTTCGACTCGACGAAGGCATGCTTGCAAACTTGTTAATGGCATTTGCTGAAGGTCGAATTGCTCAATTCGTGCGGTCTGATTTTAAGAAACTGCCGACCCAAGACTTTAATGAGCAATGGTCGTTCATGCGACAGCAGTTACTGCAAAGCTAACATCAAATCAAGGAGCCTCAAGCTCCCTGATTGTTATTCCCTCTCCGATAATGGCCTTGTAAAATAGGCCAATCATCGCGCCTAATTTAGATATTTGTTCACAAATGAACCCGTCGCTTCGAGCGCTTCAAGCCGAGTCCGTGGGTTGGACAAATAATGGTCTTCTTTGTGCAATTCAATAAACGTGACTGTCTTATCTGCGTCTTCTAATGCATCTTCCATTGCCAAACTTTGCTTCATCGGCACAACGGTGTCGTCATTGCCATGAATGAGCAATACCGGTGCTTTGAACTTGTTGACATGATTGATCGGTGAAATCGCTTCTAGCATGTCATCGTCGGCATTGCCGTCTTGTATCACGCGATCCCAGTATGTACGCACCCAACTGTACTTCGATGTGTAGCGCTGGGTGTCTTTCATCATTAATGGCAAATCAGCCACTGGCGCAATAGCCACTACACACTTATAAAGTTCCGGCGTAAATGCTCCACCGGCAAGTGCCGAATACCCCCCGTAACTCGCTCCAACAATGCAAACTCGGTCTGCGTCAACAACACCTTGGGTTGCAAAATGCTTGAGTGAGTCGGTGACATCATCTTGCATTTTACGGCCCCATTCGCCGCGCCCCGCTAATTTATAGGCAGTGCCAAAGCCCGTACTGCCTCTGAAATTTGGTTGAATCACAGCATACCCTTGGCTTGCAAAGTATTGCGCCATGAAATCAAAACTAATCTGGTCATAGGATTCAGGCCCCCCATGCGGCATTACCACAGCGGGTAGATCTTTAGCAGGTATTTGAGGCGGTAGGGTGAGCAATGCATTGATCGCCATCCCATCTCGTGTGGTAATTTGATGCGCGGTTATAGCGCCAACATAACCGTCTGAGATTTGAGATCGAGCGTCAGCAACATGCTCTAACGTTTTTTTATTGCGATCTAAAATAGAGTAAATGCCTGCACTAGAGCTGCCTTCTAGCAACAGCAATACTTGACTAAAGTCGTCGCTAAAACTCACGATGTGCACAGAATCCTGAGGAAAATTACTCACGATCCAGTTTACGTCTTTGTTCAAACTCGGATCGTAAAAGTCATAGCTTGGTTGCAAGCCTGAATACCTCACACCAATCACTTTACCAAACCGATTGGTCATAGCAGCTTCAACGGGGCGATCTGCTTTTTCGAAAATCGCTTCACTCACCGCTCCGCTGGACAACTCCATATGGTAGTAAGCTAAGTAACCTTTCCCATTAGATTCGATAAAACCTAACGATGTATTATCTTCGGCCAAGCCAGTAAAACCCGACTCGGGTATGTCACTTTCTTTTTCGAATATTTCACGCCAGTCATCATCTTCACTCAACGACAGCACCGTATGCTTGTTGGTGTGATTTCGATAATCTTCACGGGCTCGCACGGTGCCTTTCTCATCAACAAACCAGTCGATAGTTGAATTTTTTCCCCGATCGAATAATCGGCCTCTGCCAGTCGCTAAACTCACCTTGTATAAATCCAAAGTCGCGCTAGCTTGTTGTTGGCCCGTGAAAAGCTCCATTAACACATAGCCTTCCTCATTGGAAGGACCCACAATGCGCGTGAAATTAGTTTGCGGCCATAGCAGTTTTTTATTCTTCATCATTAATGGCCGTATATCTCCGCCATTAATTGGCACAGCGTACGAAGCATAATACTCGTACTCGCCCTTGTAGCCTTTAAAGCGAGTGGTAATTGAGTTAAATAGCACCAAATGTTCATTGTCGTAGAATTGGTAGCCTCTAAGTTTGTCTTGGGTGGCGTCAACCACTCTTAGAACGCCTTTTTGAAGATGATGGATATATACCAATCGACGTTGGTCAATAGACTTGGTGTACGCAATGAGTTCGCCATTTGGCGATATTTTCATGCGAGAGATATTGGCATCTAGAGCGTAGTCTTTTACGGTGGGTTTTGCTGCTGCGGCATTGAAACACATCAACACCATCACACATAAGTATATAAATTTGTTCACTTCAGGTCATCCTTGAAAACTTTCAACCTGCCACATGGTTGAATGTTAACCAAATTGAGATATGTGTGTACATCTATTCATTTCAATTCGACTCGGCTAGGTCACATACTTTAGATACAAAAAAGCCGACTCAAAGAGTCGGCTTCTGTACGAATAAAAAGAAGGTTACAATTTGAACCGACTAACGTTGCTCACCAGCTCAGAGTTGTATTGTTCGAGCTCGTGCACTTGCGTTGAAACAGCTTGTGCATTTTCCGATACAGACTGAGACAAATCATTCACTGCCGTGACATGCTGGCTAATGTCAGTGGCAACATGGCTTTGCTGTTGAGCTGCGGTCGCAACATGACTATTCATATCATTGATGGTCACAATGTGTTCCATGATCTCTTGCAGCATCTGACTAATGCGCGATGCAGCATCGTTCACTTCACCACTTGAACTCAGGCTATCGGACATGGATGTATTTGCCGCTTCAGCGCTTTGTTGAACTTCATTCACAATTGACTCAATCTCTTGAGTTGATTCTTGGGTTTTCTGAGCCAAAGAGCGAACTTCATCAGCAACCACGGCAAATCCCCGCCCCTGCTCTCCTGCTCGTGCAGCCTCAATGGCGGCATTTAGGGCCAACAGATTAGTTTGTTCAGCAATACTACGAATCACTTCCACCACAGAACCAATGGCAGTACTTGCACTTCTGAGTGTGGTGATTCGCTCCGCTGTCGCAGTGATTTGTTCAGAAAGGCTATGAATCGTGTCGGCATTGGCCTGAACTTGATTCACACCATCATCCACTTTACGCATAGCTTCTTGAGTACGGCTTGACGTGTCCTCAGCATTTTTAGCCACTTCCATCGCACTTGCACTCATCTCTTGCAATGCCGTTGCAACCTGCTCAATTTGGCTCCGTTGCTCATGAGTATTTTGTTCTGTTTCATCGGCTCCGCGGCCTAATTGATCAGACACCAAAGTCACCTTCGAAGAAACCGAAGACACGTTGGACATGAGGTTTACCAAGTTATCCATGAGTAGATTAAAGTTGGTAGATAAGGTACCAATCTCATCAGAACGTTGGTCATTCAAACGCTTGGACAAATCACCATCACCTGATGCAATTTCATACAGGGACTCGGCCACGCCATTAATGGGCTCCACCACCATTTTGCGCAATGCAATAAAGGCAGCAATCACCACTATGGCAAGAATGAGAGCAATAATTGTGATGGTAAACATCATTTGAGAGCGGAGTTCCGTCAACATTACATCGCGATTGAATGAAATTTGAAACTTACCAATTTGCTTGCCTTCGCGAGTCACGTCACGCACTTCGATCGCGCTCGGGTCGAGTGTACCTACCTTAGTAATGGCTTTCCCTCGATGGTCTGTCACATCAATACCATCAACAATAAGGGAATCTAAAACAGCCGTTGCAATCGATTCTGCTTGCTCAAAATCGTAGGTGAAAACTGGCTCAACCAAAGAAGCATTTGCCATTTCCATCAAAACTGTTTTTTCAGTTTCAAAACGGTCATTTAAACTAGATTGAAGGCCGAAAAAAGCAAACGCTCCTCCCACTATGAGCCCCAACAAACCAAACCCAACTAATACAATGACGAGTTTGTTGTTTAAATTCATCTTCATTCTTTGTACTCCGTAATTGCAGAATTTTGAGCGACGCTGCGAAACTTTTTAACGTGTGTAAAATAATCTGATGCCAACAATTTTGCGCAGTGCTGACTCACAAAATGAATCAATCATCTGGCTTGGTATTGAAACACCCATTGATCGAAAGCCTCAAGCTATTTATCAGCAAAATTTGTTATCGCTAACTCAACTTACGTTAACGAACACATAAATGAGCAGGCATTGTAAATTAAATATAACATTCACAGTAGTAGTCGTATCGGCACGTGGATCACGTAACTTTAGAAATTAATCGGCAAACTTTGAAAACGTTATTCATGGTTCATACATAGAAGTGTGAATTGGTCATTAAACGGACCGTCAATGCTCGATTTTGTTATCAATTCCGAAACTCAGCCTTGTTGGCTATAGAGTTTAGATTAGAACATTTGCTATAACAGAAAATTGGTTAATTTTTCTCAAGCGAATTATGCAATTTGATCCCAACGCTTCATTTTTCTTAGAGCAGGTTGAAATTAAACCTGATAGCGGTGAGATCATTCGCCGTGGGATCTCTTCTCAAATAGAGCCCAAAGTCATGGCAGTATTGCTCTATCTTGTGCAGCACCCCTATCAGGTACTCAGCCACGAAGAGCTTATAGAAAAGGTTTGGGAAGGTGTTGTGGTAACACCTCGTTCTGTCAGACGCAGTATTGCAGTGCTGCGTCACGCGCTTGACCCAGAAGATGCTGAACACTACATCAAGACACACCCTAAGCGAGGCTATCAATTACTGATTTCGCCCAAACCAAGGCATACTTCAAACGTTCCCAAAATCGCAGCTTTGACATTACTGGTTCTGAGTTTAGTGGCCGCCGCTATGTACGGGTTGTTTGCCGACTCTCAGACTTTTGGTCATCCACTGCAACATGTAAACACTTTAAAAGGATACGCGCTTTCCCCACTAACCGAGGAGTTGGCGTATATAAAACAAGATCACGACTCGCTTGAAGTTTGGTTAGCACCTCAGCATACAAAGCTCATGGTGTTACCCGAGGGTGCTACATCGCCACTAATTGCATGGTCGCCAAACGACGACAATATTGCTTTACTATGGCAAGAACAGGAAAAGTCTGTACTTGCGACCTACAATATTCGCCAACAACAGCTTTCTTATCGCTTCTCCGATACACAATTTAGTTATACCAAGCTAAGTTTCTGGGGTGACCAACACCTGTTGTTGATTCGAAACCCGCTACATCAGGTTGATCCCCGCCTTGTTCAATATGACCTGCATTCGAATTTGAGCTCGGTATGGTTACCCAACACTAAGATTCATACAGCTTCGGCAACGGCCGAACAGGTTGCAGTGGTCATTAAAGACGGCAAGCACAAACGCATAAAGTTACTCGCTAGCAACCAACAAACATTAATTTTTAGCCATGTGCAAACCGACTTCATTGACGATATTTTACTCATGCCAAACGCACAAGGCCTCGTGTACTCAAGCCGAGAAGGGCTTCACTTTAACGATCTCGCAGGCACAACCGCAATCATACCGTGGCCAGGAGATCAAAAAGGCTTAACGCTGCAATACGATACACAGCACCAAGAAATTTATGTCCTCACCCAGCGTATCCAAAAGCAGCGCTGGCTTCACAGCTCACAAGAAAACTTGCGCCGAAAACTGTCGCTATCAGGCCATACACCTGAACAGGTTACGCTGTCGCACACAGGTCAACAGCTGGCCTATGTTGCGAGTGAAGATGCCATTTCACAACTTTGGTTCTCAGACACTATCAATTCACATCCCGTGACCCAATTTAGCGAGACCAAGCCCATTTCTAATGTGAGCTGGTCGGCACAGGACGACTGGTTAATATTCAGTTCAGGCCCGTCAAGTTATGGTTATGACATGGCCTCACAACAACTCCATCTGTTAATGGAACCCAATCTATACACGCACCCTGTGTGTATTCTTAGTGGCGGAAAAGGGTTTTATTTTTTGGATGAAAGTGGTTTTTTTACAACACTGAAGCATGGTGAAATTTCGACCTCCAGCCCCCCTCAAGTGATCCAGCATATCGCCAGTGCAGAATATATTTGTAGTGCCGACCGGCTCTTTGCCGTTTCTCAACAAGAGTCCGCCCTATACCAATTAAACGGAGATCAGTGGCAATTGATAGATAGTGACTTTCCAACCCCAATTAAACTACTCGCGGGGAGTGACAACGCTATTTATTATTTTGTAGCGCTGATTAATCAACGCAATACCATTTGGCGATACGACCTGAACCACAAAACGCACACCCAATTGATAAAACGCTCGGATTACTCAGGTGTTTTTGCTGCCATTGCCAGCAATGAAAACTTTGTAGTCGAGCAAAAAACAGCAACAGGCACAGCGCTCAGAAAATATAACAAACCAAAATAAAACAATCAGTTAAACAACATAAGATTTCCATAATCTATCCTTGGCATCTCTTTAGCAGGGGAGCTATTGCTTGGTTTTAAGGTTTTTGTAACGGTGGCTTACATATCAAAACAGCAAAGGATCACCCCATGAAAAAGCCTTACTTAGGTATGCTTCCACTACTGTTTGGTCTAGTGGCTACACCTGCTATTGCCGACACACAAAAGCCTAATGTCATCTTCATCTTTGCCGATGACCAAAGAGCTGGTACATTAAATTTGAACGGCGCTGGCAATCCCGACATCATCACGCCCAATATCGATAAACTGGCACAGCGCGGCTTTCTGTTCGACAACTCCTATGTGTTTGGTGCCGCTCAAGGTTCCGTGTGCTATCCATCAAGAACACAAATTCTAAGCGGCCAATCCATTTACCGGCAAAACCTCGACCGTCCAAGTATTGACCGCCAAGACATGCATTTACCCACCGCATTCAAACTGGCCGGTTATCAAACCATGCGCACCGGTAAAGCTAACAATGTGCCATACGGCATCAACCAAGAGTTTGATGTCAATATTGAGCGTGCCAATCGCGGCAGTGCTAAAGGCAACAAAGCGTATTTTCAGGACGCAAAAGATTTCATTGAACAAAAAACCTTAACCGGTTTAGGTGAAAAGGCAGTGAGGTGGGATGGAGAATCGCCATTCTTTATGTATTTGGCTGTGGGTACCCCTCATCACCCTTACCCCCGCGACAAAACATCGGAGCAACAATATCAAGGGAAAGACATTACATTGCCCGAAGATGCTTTGATCAAACACGAACGTCTACTGCAACTCTACACCGATGCAAAACCTAAAAAGCCACCTTTTCATTCCAAGCTCACAACTGAAAGTGAAGCCAAAAAAGAACTCACGCAGTATTACGCGTCGATTACTTATATGGACACACTGTTAGGCGATTTAGAAACGTATCTGAAACAAAAAGATTTATACGACAATACCATTATTGTGGTGGCATCCGACAACGGTCTCTCCATCGGCAGCCACGGCTTGAAAGGGAAGTCTAATCTTATGGAATTTGGTGGCATGCATGTCTATATGGTGTTTGCTGGTCCGGGTATTGCGCAAGGCCGAAGCCAAACGCTCACATACCTGCTCGACATGTTCCCTACACTGTCGGATCTAACTGGCATCGACAAACCTGCCAGCTTGCAAGGTACCAGCTTAGTCCCTGTGATAAATGGTGAAAAAAGCGATGTTCGCGAGTTTGTTTATACAAGCTATGGCGAAAAGAACATGCAACAGCGAGCCCTGCGCAATGCTCGATGGAAGATCATTTTCTTCCCTGATATCGATGCTTATGAGCTCTATGACTTACAAAACGATCCAAGAGAGCTAAACGACTTAAGCAACAGTAAGGCTCATCAACAAGAGTTGGTTCGAATGAAGGCGCAACTGGCACTGGAAGGCAAAAAATGGGGAGAAAAGCCATCATTCCGCCAACAAGGTTTCCGGCTCAAACGGCAATACAAAGCAAGTGATTTGCCTGCACCACTGGACCTTTCCAAATTTTAACGTGCATAGGCCTCGAAATTTGGTTGTTTGTCCTGAGCATTGGCCATCTCAAATCGCTCTTGCTCGGGATAACTTGCTATCGAGCCGGTATTTTTTACCCAAGATCAAAACCATAAAACCGTAGCGGAACTATACTAACGGGATTGGTATTTTCTAGGACAAATTCGAACAATGCGTCACTTAAATAAGCCTGCTCATTACATTAATGAATATGCACGAGAGTCTATTGCATTCGTTTTAGCCGGTGGTAGAGGAACCCGTCTGGGTAGCCTTACAAGGGTAAGAGCGAAACCAGCCACGCCTTTTGGTGGAAAATACCGAATTATCGACTTTACCATGTCTAATTGTATTAACTCAGGTATTCGCCGAGTTGGTGTCATGACTCAATACAATGCACTCGGCCTCATTAGCCATTTGCAACGCACATGGGGCCATTTAGTGTCGGAGCGAGGCGAATTCGTATCGCTACTTCCTGCTCACTTGGGCACATCCAACAACTGGTATACCGGCACCGCAGATGCCATCTATCAAAATCTCACACTGCTCGAACACAATTCCGCCGAATACGTGGTGATACTCGCCGGTGACCATGTGTATTCAATGAATTATCTGCCAATGATTGAAGCTCATGCTAAAAGCCAATCGGACGTCACGATTGCTTGTATTGAAACGCCAGCGAAATATGCCGACCAGTTTGGAGTGGTACAAACAAACCACGAAGGCACGATCACCCAGTTTGTTGAAAAACCTAAAGATCCCAGTCCTTATGTGCAAGAAGACGGCAATGTACTCGCGTCAATGGGTATTTATGTGTTCAGTCGAAAAGCGCTCATCGAGATGCTCGAAGAAGATCATCAGAATGAACATTCGTCGCACGATTTCGGCAATGACATTCTGCCCAAAGCATTGCACACGCATAAATTATCGACGTTTCGCTTTCGTGATGAAAATGGCGATATCGGGTATTGGCGTGACGTGGGCACCATCGAGGCCTACTACGATGCAAGCATGGAACTTGTAGCCCCAGTTCCTCGGCTTAATTTATATGACAATCAGTGGCCCGTTTGGACCTATCAAGAGCAACTGCCTCCGGTAAAATTGACGCATGATTCTGAAGGGCAGCATGCATCAGCTAGAGATTCTCTCATTTCAGCGGGCAGTGTTTTTGTTGGTAGCCGAATATCGCGCTCGCTGTGCTGCTACAACGTCCGAATCGATGCTGGCTCAGAAGTACATCAGTCTATTTTATTGCCCAATGTTCACGTTGGGAAAAATTGTGTAATTCATCATGCAATTATCGATGAAGGCTGTGAAATTCCAGATGGGATTGTCATTGGCGAAGATGCAGAAGACGACTCAAACCGATTTTCAATTACTGAAAATGGCGTGGTGCTGGTGACTCGAGAAACACTCGAAAACTTGTAGCCACACACAAAAAAGCCCCAGCCAAAAAATGACCGGGGCTTTTTCAAATGAAACCGGGCTAGATGCCATATTCTTTGCGATAAGCGCGAACGCTTTCAAGCGCATCAGTCATATCGTCTTGGCCTTCCAGGTAACTCACCAAGTCCGACAAACTCACAATCGAAGTGACACGACATTGATAGTCACGCTCCACTTCTTGAATGGCCGATAACTCACCCGTTCCGCGCTCTTGACGATCTAAAGCAATCAACACGCCAGCCAATTCGGCTTTGCACGCTTCAATAATAGCCATCGACTCGCGAATCGCAGTACCGGCAGTGATTACATCGTCCACCAGCATAATTTTGCCAGCCAAGTCAGAGCCGACCAAGCTGCCGCCTTCGCCATGCGTTTTCGCTTCTTTGCGATTAAAGCAATAAGGCACATCCATGTTGTGATGGTCGGCCAAAGCAACGGCCGTGGTGGTCGCAATAGGAATGCCTTTGTAAGCCGGGCCAAACAGAACATCAAAGTCAGTCCCGTCTTCCATTAATGCAGCGGCATAGAAGCGACCCAATTTCGCCAGATCACGTCCCTTATTAAACAACCCAGCATTAAAGAAATAGGGGCTCTTACGGCCCGATTTAAGCGTAAACTCGCCAAATTTAAGCACTTCTTTTTCAAGTGCAAATTCAATAAAAGCTTGTTGATACGGCTTCATCACTAATCCTCTAACGCTTTCTTCTGTTCTACAACAATGGCATCAATGCCACCTTTCGCCAATTCTAGTAATTGGTCTAATTGAGCAAAGCTAAAGGGTTCACCTTCGGCGGTACCCTGCACTTCAATAATATCGCCATGTTCGGTCAACACGACATTCATGTCGGTTTCAGCAGCAGAATCTTCAACATATTCAAGATCACACAGCGGATCCTCACCCACAATACCCACAGATACGGCTGCAATCATAAATTTCATGGGATTCTTTTTCAGTTTCCCTTGCGCCACCAAGCCGTTGATCGCGTCGGCCAGTGCTACGCATGCACCAGAAATAGAAGCCGTACGTGTACCGCCGTCGGCTTGAATTACATCGCAGTCGAGCGTAATTGAAATATCTGGCATGGCATTTAAATCAACACATGCACGTAAGGCCCGCGCAATAAGGCGTTGAATTTCGAGCGTGCGCCCGCCTTGTTTTCCTCGTGCCGCTTCGCGACCTCCTCGGGTATGCGTTGCACGCGGTAACATACTGTATTCAGCGGTGACCCAGCCTTGGCCTTTGCCTTTTAAAAAGCGCGGCACAGACTCTTCAACCGATGCTGTACAAATGACTTTAGTATCACCAAACTCAACGAGAACCGATCCTTCGGCATGACATGTAAAATTGCGAGTGAACTTGATAGGACGGGTTTGTTGCGGGGTGCGATCATTTGGACGCATGCCGACTCCTAAAGTGAATGAAAATAAAACGCCACTAGTATAACGATACGCGGCAAGGTTTTCTTTAAAAGATCGAGTCTGCTATAACAAGAGAAGGAACAAGTTGTGAAGCAGCAGGGATATCGCAATGTTTAAAACACTTTTTAGTACCCTTTTACTCACACTGGTATGGGTACTCAATAATATTGCTTACGCTGAGCCACCCACGCTCAAGAACATGCTCAGTGCCGAAGAGCAACTCGAACTCGACAAAACAACATCAACCGAAACACTGCTGATTGACGAATACGATCGCGGTTCGCCTCGAGCTTCCATGGAAGGCTTTTTAATGGCCGCCAACCAAGCCGACTATGAACGTGCAAGTCATTATTTAGACTTAAGAAACCTTCCAGCAAAGCTCAAAGATGTAGCGCCTGAAGAGTTAGTACGCCAACTCAAAATCGTACTCGACCGCATGTTATGGGTCGATCTGCATGCACTCAGTAACAGCAACTTAGGGCTTTCCGCTGATGGCCTCCCTAGCTACCGCGACTCAGTGGGTAAAATTCCGGTGGGCGATCGTATGGTACACGTCTATTTGCAACGCGTTCCGCGCAAAGACGGCGAACGCATTTGGAAAATTTCCAACGCCACCATCGCGCAAGTTCCAGCCATGTATCAACAACACGGTGACGGCCCCCTCGGCGAATACTTGTCACTTTATCTGCCAGACATTGAAGTGCTGGGGTTAGAGTCATGGCAATTCGTCATGATGATTTTATTATTTTTAGGTGCCTATATATTTTTGTGGCCAATTTTCTGGCTATTGATTCGATTCGGTCAACGCCGCGATCCAGAATCAGACGCGCTGCCCCGCTTCATTTCAGGGCCGTTAAGGCTGCTCACCATCGTATTGGTTGTTCGGAGTCAATTTGAACTCCTTCGGCCTTCCCTCGAAGCCAGAGCCGTTGCCGAAGGCCAAACGTTATTCATTATCGCCATTGCTTGGGTGATTGTTGCGGGCTTAGAACTCACCCGAAAACGCCTCCATCAAAAACTCATTAGCCGCGAGCGAGAACAGGGTGCACTATTGCTTCGCCCTTTATTCAACGTACTTAAAATTCTAGTCATGCTCATAGCGCTGCTGATTTGGTTGGAGAACTTAGGGTTCAAAGCGTCCACCATGCTGGCCGGATTAGGTATTGGTGGTTTGGCTATCGCACTTGCAGCCCAAAAGTCGGTAGAAAACCTTATCGGCGCAATCACTTTATACGTATCAACGCCGGTCAAAGCTGGAGATTTTTGTAAATTCGGCAGTCAAACAGGCGTGGTGGAGGAAATTGGATTGCGCTTTACTCGCGTCCGAACCATCGACCGTACCGTCATCAATATTCCAAACGCCACGTTCGTCGATCTGCATTTAGAAAACTACTCAGAGCGGGAAAAGATTCGTTATAGCCCTGCCATTAAATTGCGTTTAGATAGCCGTTCAGATCAAGTTCAAACGGTACTCAGCCAAATCAAATCGGCACTTATCAGTCACCCATTGGTTGACGAAGCACCATTACGCGTACGGCTCAAAGATTTCGGCACTCACGCGCTTGAAGTCAACGTTCTGTGTTATCTCAATACCATCGTGTTCGACGAGTATTTAGAAGCCGCAGAAGAATTGAACTTACAAATTCTAAAAATTCTTGAGGAAAATCAGGTCGCGCCCGCAGATCTAACTCAGTATAGGGTGGTGAACGCGCCACTCTAAGCTCTATAATACAACCACTCAACAAAGCGCTCGCCTAACAGCGGGCCTTTGGCGCACCAGCGCCGTCACCGCATGCCACTAGCAAGGAATTTATCATGAGTATTCACAGCATGACCGCCTACGCCCGCCATGAAGTTAAGGCTGAATGGGGCAGCGCAGTCTGGGAAATTCGCTCCGTAAACCAACGTTACTTAGAGACATTCCTTCGCTTACCTGAACAATTCCGAGGCCTAGAGCCGGTATTGCGCGAGCGCTTTCGTAAAGCCATGCAACGCGGCAAAATCGAATGCGGTTTGCGCTACGACTTCAACAAGTCAGACGCAGGTCAAATGGTACTCAACGAAGATCTCGCTAAAGAAGTGATTCACAAAGCACGTTGGATCACCGACCACGTAGGCGGTTCCATGCACGTTAACCCGCTGGATGTATTAAACTGGCCCGGCGTGATGAATGCCCCAGAACAAGATCTAGACATTATTAACCAAGACGTACTAGCAGGTTTCAATGAAGCGCTGGCACAATTCCTAGACGCTCGCGCAAGCGAAGGTGAAGCACTAAAAGGCCTTATCGACACTCGCTTAAGTGGTGTTGCAGAGCAAGTGACGATCGTTCGCAACAACCTGCCCGCCGCTGCGCAATGGCAACGCGACCGCATCATGAACCGTTTAGCAGAAGCCAAAGTAGACCTCGACCCCGGCCGCCTTGAGCAAGAAATGGCCATGCTGGCACAAAAATCAGACGTAGCCGAAGAGCTCGACCGCCTCGACACACACATTGCAGAGTGCAAAAAAATTACCAAGAAAGGCGGCGCATGCGGCCGCCGCCTCGACTTCATGATGCAAGAGTTCAATCGCGAAGCGAACACCCTCGGCTCCAAGTCCATTACCGCAGAAATCACTCAAGCATCAGTGGAATTAAAAGTACTGATTGAGCAAATGCGTGAGCAGATCCAGAATATAGAATAATAGTTAAGATTGTATTTCATTGCACTCAAACAATTAAAATACAAAGACTTATCTTAAACTACTTTCCACCACCGTATTCTTTGATACGCCATTAACCACCACCAACTGGTGGTTAATATGGTGGGTATGATAGACTTACCATATAGGTAAGTGGTGGGTAAAACAATATCCACCAAGATCATGCACAATTAGAGGTGGGTTATGGCTAAGTTGTCAGTTAAGAAAGTAGAAGCGCTCATTAAGGCTGGTGGTGAAAAAACACAACGCCATGCTGATGGTGAGGGCTTATATTTAGTAGTGCCTGCTTCAGGTACCGCGAGCTGGATGCTACGCTTTACCTCTAATAAAAAACGTCGTGAAATGACGCTTGGCAAGGTCAATGACCTTTCCCTATCTAACGCTCGCCTCGAAGCCGCGACCAAAATGAAGCAAGTCCGTGAAGGCTTTGATCCCCTCTTGCAGCGCAAACGTGCCGAACAAGAAAGCATTAAAACCGTTAATGACTTATTTGAAGATTGGTACCCAACCTTAATTAAGCGCCTTAAACACCCTAATATCCCAAAACGTGTTTACACCAAAGATATCGCCCCACACATCGGCGACATCCCACTCGATAGAATTACCGCCCGTGATATTCGCACAGCAATCACAGCGATTAATGATTCAGGTCGCCCAACCATAGCCAATGACGCTCTAGGCCACTGTAAGCAGCTTTTTAACCACGGAATGAAGTTGGATCTTCTGCAAGGCAATCCAGCCTCTGCGTTCACTGTAAGAGACGCTGGTGGCATTGAGCAAAGCAAAGACAGGGCATTAAGCGAAGAAGAGTTAACGAAGTTTTTTCGCATCGCTAGAGAGAACAGCACTAGCTTCAGCCGTGACAACTATCTGGCCTGTGCATTATTGGTTTGTTTAGGGGTACGTAAATCTGAATTGTGTGAAGCGAGATGGGACGAATTTGATTTAGAGGAAGGCTTGTGGCACTTACCAAAGGCACGCAGTAAAACCAATGTAGGCTTTACGATCCCATTAGCACCAGAAGTATTGCAGTGGCTTGAAGAATTGAAAATAAGGGGCTTTGGCTCTGATTATGTATTCCCTAACCGCAGATCAGCTAAGCGCCCTCACATGGGGCCAGACACCCTTAACAGAGCTATTACCAAGCTATTCGGCCATGAAGCAGGAAAGAAGAAGCAACCACCGAATTTAATGGGTGATATGCCGCATTTCACTGTACATGACCTACGCCGTACTTGTCGTACGCTACTGGCAAAACAAGGCACCCCCGGCCATGTGGCCGAGAGGTGCTTGAATCATAAGTTGAAGGGTGTTGAGGGGATATATGATCAGTATGATTATTTGGAAGAGCGGAGAGAAGCTTTAAATTTGCTAGCGAAAGATACGCTTAAGACTTTGAATTAAAATACAAATGATATCAATCACAATTCCCCTCAGCACAGCTATGTCCTAATCAAAAACTAAACTATCTTTTAGTAATTTTAGGTCCAACATATGTCACGTACAAAGGTGTATCCTTAGATATAGGCCAAGAATGATGTATTCTCATTTGAGGTGTTTTCACTTTCCCGTGCCAAGTACAAAAAATGGTTTTTCCCTCATTTTCAGGGTGCTTAAAGGTTAGTTCCTCTGAAAATTCACGCTTTTCAGTATCAGAAGAGTCCGAAAACCAAGCTTTATTGCCTGTAAAATGTTCCTGATAAATGCGGTGCCCTTCTTCGTTTCTTTCGCCAGCTTCGTTAAAGGAGTTCTTCATTGTTTCTAAAACTATCATTAGATCCCAAATCCTAGAAGAAGCACCAAAAACAAAAGGTACGCCCTTTAATCCAGCGAAGCTGGTATCTGAAAACGTTAATGATGGGCACCTTTCTTTACACCTTACTTCAAGCTGTTCCCACGATGTAATAGGTTTAGGTTCGTCTACTAATCTCTCCAGGAGCACGTCAAGCCGGGTTTGATTAATCACTTCAACTCGCAAGTTACCATTATCTTTGTGCCAAATAACTGGCAACGAAGCTGAGCTCCAATGAGGCTGTGAGAGACTGATAACACTTGAGGGTGTTCTATCAACATTATGAAAAGCAGCTTCGGCTAAACAGGTATCAGTAACAACATTCCCCCCTTCTAATTCATAGTACTCCTCTGATGAATGACTTTTATCATCATCCCAAAATGGTCCTGATTGCGTAATCCACTGAACTAATGCGTGGCACTGTTCTTTTGTCAGCCTTTGGAGAGACTGCTGAAAGTTTATATCCCTTGTAATATCCGTATTTAGAATAGCCTTAGTGCAATGGACATCAAAGCCGTGCTTTTTCGCTTCTAACCTCATTTTCATTAGACCATTTAAACTTTCTAAATATGACTCAAAACTTTCAAATTCTCCATCAAAGGAAAGTTCGTTCGCTAAAAGTTGCACTACTCCCCCCAACCCGCAAAGTAGTTCATATCCATCTCGTATTGATCGAAAAAGCCTTTTGGCCAATATGAAATATTGCCTTCTGAGTCAATCTGAGGGGACGAAACTTGAGAACCTTCAAGTTCTCGGGGTTGAAAATAGTGAATGTCTACTTTATTAGGACTTAAGCCTCCTGATTTAACTGAGCGTCTAATGCCATTCAACAAGTGATCGCTATGTGTCTCAACTACGACTTGAACACCTGCATTCGCGACTAGACTCAAAAACTGTCCCATCATTGACTGACCAGCCGGATGTAAATGAACCTCTGGATTCTCTATAATTAGCAAGTCATCTTTCTTCGCTGCTAGTGCTGCGACCACAATAGGCAATATTTGCGTTAACCCAAATCCCACATGCATTGGCCGATGAAATCCAGTAGCTTCTGAAGTCCTAATACCCAAAGTCACTGCATTAATAGCGGAAACCCTCTCGACAACTAATTCACATCCAGGGAAGAACTGTTGCATCCTGAATTGTACCTGCTGAAACAACTTGGAAGAAATTGATGGTTCAACCATTTCCAGAAGCACTTCATCATCCTGCCTGCTATACAACAAGCTAACTGTATTTTCACCTGTACTACCAACTACAGGTACATTCTGCAAATCATCAAGGAGGTAGTAATCTCTAGGTCCAATCCTCTCTGCTGAAATATACGTCATTGAATATAAGCGCTTAGCCATGTCTCTAGTAACGGTGGAACTATCATCAGGCAATAAAAAGTGAAGTTTTTCAGGCGTGTTTAGCACCTGTCCATCAACGGTCACAGAGTCAACAGAGACGGACATATCCTCTCTTTCTCCTGAGAATGCCCACTTAAACGAGTGCTCCTCTGTAACTAGGCCAACTTGAAAACCTCTTCTTCCATTAACTTTGTCGACAACATCTTGCACGGTTCCTGCGTTAACAATGTTGCCATTTAGGAGCAATCGATTAGACCACTCATGACTGGCGACGGTTTGATGCAGTAGATTAAGTGATTGAATAACTGATGATTTACCTGCAGCATTCGAGCCCGAAAGTAAAGTTAATTGAGATAAAGGTAATTTCAGCTCTTCAAAACATTTAAAATGCATAAGATCTAGACGTTCGATCATTCCATTACCCTCTCAAGCATTTCTTGTACAAGATGGAAACGATCCTTAACCCGACCAACTTGGTTTGTTCCGAGTGTAATAGCATCATGAAACCTGTAATTATTCATTAACTCGTAGAAGCCCTGCTGAATTGATCCTGCATTATTTTTAACTTCACTTTCTGAATGATTTGATAAGCTTACCGACATGACATCCCACAAAGACGCATTGATCACACTACGAGCGTGGTTAGGGTTTGTGTGCTTTCTAAAAGCGTGCTTCCCAAAAACTTCCAAGTTATTAGCCATAGCGAGATCAAAACTATCAGCAAGTTCGACTATATCTGATTCCCACATCTTATTGATGGCCTCTAGACTTCGCTCCAGAAAGTCATCCATTCCTCCCTTGTATTCCGATACGCCAAGGCACTTGAAGGCAAAGAATCTGTTGATAAGCTCCCTATCTCGCATCTTCTCAGGTTTCAGACTCTTACCTGTTGCTTTCTTAAAGATCTTTGTCGAAGCTTTTTGTCTCAGAAGCTTGGTTGATGCTCCCATAAACAAACAATTCCGCATTTGCTGGCGAGACAACGGCTCACCGCTGTTCACTCGATCAAAAATGTCAAGCAGTGCTTGTGTCGGTACTTTGGGATCGATCAAATATAGAATTAGATTGCAATCTTCAACTCGATTTTGAAGTTTTGGAGAAAGATCACTGAATCGCTTACCGTGGAGTAGCTCCTGGTTAGGCAGCTTTAGCTTCAGCTCATCATTACAAAAACGTTGAAATGTCGATAAACGTTGAAGCCCATCAACAACAATCATGTGCCCTTCTCTATTCTCAGCTAAATAAAATACAGGTAATGGGATTCGCATCAATACTGATTCAATAAGCTTACTTTGCTTCTCTTCATCCCAAATGAAGTCACGTTGAAAATCTGGGTCCATGACATACCCACCTTTACCTATCCGGCGAACTACATCAAATACAGTGCGATTTTCATTTCGAATCAGAACCGTATCAATAGGGTACTCACCGAGAGAGTCATCCTCATCAAACTCTAACCCTTCAATCTCTTCATTGTATTTTTCAATCATATTCAACTCATTACATTTATTTTAGCTATCTAGTTTGTGTTACCAGCAGGTGCTTAAAACTGTCCATAGGAGCTACGCCCTGCACCTTGATAGTTTGAGTAAACGTGTTGATATACTAGTAGCTCAATATCCGGTAGCTCTTCATCTAGATAAGACTTCGGCGGCAAATGCTGCAAACTGTCAGTGATCATAGTTCGAACTTGAGACTTAACTTGCGTACTCTCTCGCCAACGATCAACTTTCAACTTTTCTACTTTCAACTTTTCCAATGTTTCAACTGCAACTTTCTTCACCGTTTTTTCTTCATCAGCAGTAAGTGTAGATTTTTTCAGTAAGTCAAATATTGCTAACGATTCTTCATCTAACCCTTCACGCATAGCTCGTTCTTGCTCTGGGTTGAGTTCGTTTTGCATAAAATCATTCAAATCATCAAACGCTTTCTGTACAGCCTGGATATCCTTTCCCGCATTGTATTCTGCGATAATGGTTTTGTACTTCTCGTAAAACTCCAAACGAATAGGGTTTTCGCGCACCATACGCTCAAGCTGTTTCTCGATCGCCTCTTGCAAGTCAAATACCACAGCATTCTTTTGATTTGATTTAGCGAATGCTTGCTTTAAACGATCAAAATCCAAATTGCTCAAGTCAACATAATCATCTTCACGAACTTCATTAGCACGAGTGCTCACACTCATACTCACTTCTTGTTGGAGCTTCCGCATCACAGCTGAAATATCAGCAGATTTCACCTTCTGATTCAGTTGGTTGTAGATAGCTTCTATTGCATTAAACTCAGAGAGAAATGGCTTCACTATCTCTTCAGGATAGAGAGCTTTGTACTTTCTAAATACGTCACGAGCCGCAACCTCAAACTGAGTGCGTGTCGTTTCATTTAAACATACCGCATTGGCAGCTTTACCTAGCGCAGATAGCCTCGCCATTGCAGACTCGGCGTTAACAAGATCGTTGAGATTAAAATGGACCTCAAACAAAAAGTTACTTACCGCTAAAATCGCCGCAGCTAGTTCATTAGCCATCTCTTCCAGCTTCTCAACTGGGTTGCCTGGTTCAGGATCTCCACATGTGCCTCCTTTACCTCCTGGAGGTGTTGGCTTTCCAGTCCCGCCATATACTGAATAGGCTTTTTCTAGCTGAGTATAAACATTGCCATAATCAACAATCAGACCGTTTTCTTTCTCGTCATCGTACACACGGTTTGCACGCGCGATAGTTTGCATCAAAGTGTGACCCTGAATTGGCTTATCAAGGTACACCGTTGAGACACAAGGCGCATCAAAACCCGTGATCCACATGGCACACACAATCGCCAAACGGAATGGGTTCTCTTCATCCTTAAACTCAGTTTCTAAATCGCGCTCAACCATTTTTTTACGGTGAGGCTCGATATCAAGCTCTAACGCTTTAAACTTCTTAACTTCATTTTGCTCACTACTTACTACAACGCAAACCTCGGTTTCTTCTACCCGATGTAAGTGCTTCTTCAGTGTAAGCTCTTCCTGTTGGTCTGTCGCAGATTCTACGCGCTGTTTCAGCTCTTCAACATACTGAGGCCAGTACAGCATCACTAAGTCATAAATGCGTACTGCTGTTGGCTTATCAAGCGCAACAAACATCGCCTTACCCTGATAGCCTCGATCATTAAAATGCCACACGAGATCTCTTGCTATTTTTTCTAGGCGCTCATCAGAGGTCATTATTGGGTAGTCACGAGCAAATTCTCGCCTTAACTTCGCAACCTGATCGGTATCTAAATCTTCATCATTGATGATTTCAGCCATGCGGTGATCAAGGTCAGGGTTCTCGATATCAAGCTTTTCACCACGGTTTAGATAACGTAATGGCAGTGTCGCGCCATCATCCATCGCTCGCTTAAAGTCATAAACCGATACATAGCCACCAAATATTTTCTTGGTTAGCTCGACTTCATTATCAATAAGTGGCGTACCAGTACAGCCGAGGAAAGAGGCATTAGGGATGGCTTTAAAACGCATATTCTGAGCGTATGTTCCACCTTGTGTACGGTGAGCCTCATCAGAAATTACAATGATATTGTCACGCTCAGTAATTAGTGGGTATTCGGTTTCTTTCTTCTTATCGATGGCGAACTTGTGGATGAGCGTAAACACATAACGGTGATTCTCACCGAGAAGTTCTCGAAGGTGTCTGCGGCTTTTTGCTCTAATACCATCTTTAGGCAGCTTGGTTGGAATCGCATTACAGCCCGAAAACGTATCGTAAAGCTGGTTCTCAAGTTCAGTACGATCCACCACAATAAGGAAGGTATAACTCTTGCCAAACTTACGAAGTATCTTTTGGCAGATAAACACCATTGAATAGGATTTACCTGAGCCTTGGGTATGCCAGAAAACACCGAGCTTACCTTTCAAGTCTTCAATATTTTTTGCTTGTTCAACTACCTTGTTTACACCAATAAACTGATGGTTCTTCGCCATAATTTTTACAACATCATCACCTTTACCATCGAACAACAGAAAGTTCTCAAACAGGTCAAGCAGTCGGCCTTTTTCGCATGTACCACGTAACATGGTATCGAGGCTCACTTCACCTTGTTCATTTTCTTCAATACGTTTCCATTCAAGGAAAAACTTATATGGGCTAGTTACAGTGCCGACTCGTGAATCTGTTCCGTTGCTCAAAATAATGAATGCATTGCTATGCAGCGCTTCGGGGATAGTGTCTTTGTAATCAGTAAGGTTGTCTTCAAACGCATTTCGCAAATCGGTGTGGTGAGCCTTAAGCTCAAAGAACACCAATGGAACACCATTAACGAAACCAACAATATCAGGACGGCGATTATAGAGCTTACCCACCACTTCAAACTGGCGTACCGCTAGAAAATGATTCTTTGTCGGTTGGTTAAAGTTGAACACTTTTAAGCGTTTCTTTTGCAGCTTACCTTTATCATCTTGGTAGCTAACTTGAACGCCTTTTGTGAGTAGTTCATGCTTTTGCTTGTTAAGCGCACCTAGGCTTTTATCCGCTTCGGTTTGAATGATGAGATCAATCGCGTTTTGATACGCAGTGTTAGGTAAGCCGGGATTTAGCTCAACTAGAGCTTTTTTTAAGTATCGCTGTAAGATAACTTCTGATTTGTTGGCTCGACCAAGCAGACCATCACTACGATCCTCTTTGACCGAAAACGACTCTTTGTGCCAAGCGGTTTTCACTTCCCATTCAAGCTGCTCTAACACCTCTTGGCTTGCTTGCTCGACCAATCCATCTTCAGAATACTCATAGCTCATACAGCGATACTCCCTTACCTAGCCAATATTGGTTTCGTTATGATTTTGTTTGTTAATACGTTCTAAAAGCGCTTCTGGTAGTTCTACATTGTCGATATCTATCATGCCAGTCATCAGTCGAGGTAGCAGGAGATCTCGCGCCTCTTTTAACAAGCCGTTTTGATTTAAGAGATTCGTGATCGTTTCAAATATAGGATGTGCAAAATCATCAAACTGAGTCATTAATTCTACTGTTGGGGTATTTAGCTTAACAACGTCGGCTAAATCATTTCGACCAAGTTCTTGTTGGTTGGTCGCTCCTTTACCTAAATTGACAATGAACGGCTCAATAGCTTCTAAAGAGCGCCCTAACCAATAAGCTGATACTTCGTCGCTTGGCCTGACAATAGTTACGTGCGTATCAACAGTTGCTCTATCCGAACAATCAAAAAATTGAGCTACACGACCTAAAGTCCCTGTGCCTGTTGAGTTAACCAGTATATCAAGCGGTTGAAGCAGCTTATCTTTAGGTACCTTGTGCTCACTAGCTGTCAGCCTGCTTTCAGCAAAGTTAACCAAATGCTTTCTGATGCACTTTTGGTTGATCACAGGAAAACCATCGCTTTCAACATACTTAGGAGCGACACCACGGTTAATATAAGAAGTTACCTCCCGTAATGTTTGAGATTTCCAGCCTATCGGCAACCCAGATTCAGAGTCAATTCCAATCTCTTCATGACCAGGAAATTTCATGCGGACAAACCACTCCTCGTAAGTGATTTGTGCCATCTCTTCTAGAAGTTTGATTCGCTCTAAGTTATTGTCGATGAGGTCATCGTAAGCGGAGAGAACGACTGCAATCTTTTGGCGATCTTCTGGTATAGGTAAGTTAAAAATATACTTACGAATATCTGGACCACTAATGTGCGGAACATTAACACCTGTAGTAATGGTATCTATGTATTGTAGAAATGCAGGTGAAGCAATGACATAACGTAGAAATACCTGGTCACCAACATCTTTCGCTCTTAAGCAAGCGACTCGTTGAACTAAAAGCGATTTTGGATCAGAACTTTTAATCCAAGCAAACTTTAGTTGACCGCCTACAATTGGGCGATCCATGGCTAAAACAACATCATCAACAATTAACTGATAGCGTTGTAACTTTTCATAATCAGAATTATCCCACCATGGCCCTTCATCCCAACGAATAACTCTATGACCTAGATTACTTCCCTTGACTAAGAACGTATCATTACTATCTTCTGAAAATTGCTCACTCTTAAACGCAAAACCTGAATTAACGGTACAAAACTCACCAAGATTTGTAGGTTCAAATCTACTCATAACTGAACACCCTGAATAGGGTTCATTAACTCATTTGATTCATTATTCAAAGCCGTAAGTTTCGCTTGGATTTCTTTCAAACGAAACGCATAATCGAAATCATCATCAACTTGCACGGTATAACCTACATAACGCCCAGGAGTTAAGCTGTAGTCGTTTTCAGTCACTTCAGCCCTATCAACGACTTTGCAGAGTCCTTCGACATCCTGATATTTGTTTTCAGGGAAGTTTTCACGCAGTGAACGCCAATCTTTGATTAACTGCTTGTAATCAGCTAGCTCTTGCTTCAATAGTTCTTTATGTTCAGACAGTGCCGTTACAAGCTGCTTCAACAGCTTACTGTTTGCGTCCAACTGTTTTTTAAGCTGCTTGTTCTCAATGGTCGCTTTTTCATCTTTATCAAGTTCTTTAAACGCTTTTAGTGCTTTATCAGATTCTGCTTGATACTGTTCAACCAAGATAAATAAATTCTCTACAGGCTGATTAAAACTCTCATCCCATTTCTGACAAGCTTCAAAATCACTAGCGTCATCAACCGTTATGACCTCATCTAGCTCAGTACTAATTGAACCAAAATCGATGCTTGGTTTGACTTGCTTTTCAAAGGCTTTTTGGCACTTATCGCACAAAGCAAAATCATCTTGATTTGCTTTTTCATTGCATACTTTGCACTTGCTATCATGAGCAGGTGTAAAAGGCACTTTAAGAATCGACTTACACTCGTTACGTAGTGTATTAATCTCTTGTGCAATCTCTTTTGCAAGCTCAATGGCAGCGGTGTTATGTATTGCTTGAGCACTCGCTATCGCAGACTCATCACCACGGTACGATTCCATAATCGCATTAAAGTTAGTTAACTGACCTGGCGAGTAATCATTGATGGTACTGGTCACGACACGGAATGTGTTACGTGCATCAATCATCAAGATCTTATCTTTATTAGCTTCAGACTTCCCTTTATCTAAAAACCACACATGACAAGGTAGTGAACGGGTATAGAAGAAGTTGTTTCCAACCGCAACGATACAGTCAACCGCACCTGTTTCGACAAGCTTTTGGCGAATGTCTTTTTCAGTATTACCAGCATCGGTTGCTGAACTTGCCATAACGAAACCAGCACGACCTTGCTCATTCAGGTAATGGTAGAAGTACTGAATCCATAGATAGTTACCATTGTCAGCTTTAGGAATACCGATATCTTTAAATAAACGTACATCCGTTTTCACATAGTCTTTTTTCTTATCGACTTTTTTCACGTTAAACGGAGGGTTCGCCATGACAAAATCACACTTGCCCGCCAGCGAATGAGGATCAGAATAGAAGCTATTGCTCTCAATGATTTTGCCTTCAATACCATGAATAGCTAAGTTCATTTTTGCTAGGCGGGTGTTGTTTGACTTCAGCTCCGAGCCGTAGCAAGTGACTTTTTGGTTGATGGAAGCGTTTTTGTCTTGCTCTTCAATGAAGTGACCTGTTTGTACAAACATACCTGCAGAGCCACAAGCGGGATCATGTATCACACCGTGGTCAGGTTTGATCATATTTACAATCAATTGAACCAATGATGGTGGTGTGAAAAACTCTCCGCCTTCTTGCGCACCTGCGCCATCCATTGAAAATTTCATCAAGAAAAATTCGTAGATACGACCAAACACATCACCACTGATGTTCTTAACTGAGTCTTTATTGAAGACACGGATAAGCTCACGCAATAAGTCGGTATCCAACTCTTGATAGTTACGCGGAAGCACACCTGCTAAGTCAGGGTAGGCTTCTTCTATCAGCTTCATTGCCTCGTTGATGGCTTCATCAAGCGGTTCTTGCTCTGGTAAATCAGCAAGGTAATCAAATTGAGAAAGCTCTGGTAACATCATTGCACCAGCAGCTAAGAAATCTTCTTTAGTTGCCGCGCGCTTTCCTCTCGGCCCTTCAGGAATGCTCGCTTCAATTTTTATTTTTGCTTGATCGTAACGGTTTTGTGCATAGCGCAGCAAAATTAAGCCCAGTACAGGATCTTTGTACTCTGCTGCGGTGAGCTTTGAGTTAGCACGCAGTGAGTTTGCACTGTCCCATAGTTCAGTTTCTAATTGCTTAATTTCTTGTTGATTCATAATTTCTAATACTTCTATATTGTATCGAGGTTAGTGTCATTCACTAACTCTCAAAAAATTCTTCGTCTATTTTCTTCAGGCTTAGTACTTGCTCATCACGACTACCAATGTTGTAACGAAGCATCAATCTTGCTAACTCCTTGCCATTGATAAGCACTATGCGCATACCTAGGTCTTTCGCTGTCTGAGTTGCTGATGAGGTAAACTCTGATGTGGTGATGAAAATGCCTTTCTGCGCTTTCTTCAGATTGAGTGCACCAAAGAAGTCTCGGATTTCACCAGCGCCAACGTTATTGCCATCCGCATAACGTTTCGCCTGTATGTAAACCTGATCAACACCTAGTGGGTCTTGGTTAATCACGCCATCAACACCGTTATCACCACTTTTTCCAAGAGTATGAGCCATACCTTCATCACTTCCGCCGTAACTCATAGCTAATAGCAGATCGATAAGTAGTTGCTCAAAGAAAGCTGGGGACACTTTACGGGTTCGAGATAAGATATCTGAGGCTAGAGCATCATTGATTTGTTTATAAGCGGCTCTAAGCACTTCATCAGGAGTGGTTTCATCCACTGAATCTTCAATTAATTCAGTAGAGGCTGTTTGCGAACTTGAGGAGTCATTCTTCTGTTCTTTGAACGCAACAAATTCATCAAACTGCTTTAAGTACTGATTATTAATAACTGCATTTTTATCTTGCAGCGCTTGAATGCCTCTATCTGTAATAATGAAATGCGCTCGCTTAGTCGCCTCAAGCAAACCTGCTTTAGTGAGGTATGTGCGAGCCCAGCCAATACGGTTGTCTAGAATGGTTTGTTTACCACTAGGCAGTCGCTCTTCTATCTCTTCTTCTGACAAGTTAAACCGTTGTGCTAGCAGATTAATCACATCCCTAAGCTTTACTTCTTTCCCATTGGCTGACTTTGCCACTTCAAGAAATGGGCGCATAAACTCTTGATAATTGGGGATCATCCATTGTCCTTTTGCTTTTCTATCCAAGCTTCTAAATCTTCACGCTTAAAGCGCCATGAACCACCAACCTTAAAGCCTGGTAGCTTGCCTTCACTGGCAAGTCGATACGCGGTTTTCTCTGCCAGCTTTAGATAAGCCGCTACTTCTTTAAGAGTTAGAATTTGGTCAACCATCTGGTTTGTACTCTCAGGAATGTCATTTTAATACTTAATAGAGAGAATATGGGAAAATTGAGGAAGTGACAATACGTTGGCGTGTGTTTATGTGACTCTTGTTTTATATGTTCAGATTTGAATATTAATCTAGCTCAGATGCTTGCATCTTCTCCATAATCCAATCCCTTGCTAAACAAAACCACAAAGAGCTATCAAGCAACGATCAAGCAAATTAAAACCCATAAAATCAATATATTAGATACACTTAGAGGCTCTTAAAGTACTTTTAGAGCTCTTCCATCAAGCAACGATCAAGCAAATTAACTCCAATGCGGTACATACCGCATCGCTTTTGCACCAGCTTCAGGATCATAAGGCTTAACCAAGCTACTACTTACGGCATCTTTAATCACTCGACTCACCGTAGCGCTGTTTTTTGCTTCTATGCCAAAACGCTCTCTTAAAGAGGCGTTGTTCATGTGCTCACGGCTTACGTAGCGTAAACAGCAATGTTGGTAACAGGCACGAATGCGGTCTTCTTTATCCATCTCTGCAAACAGCTTATGACCAAATAACACAGTACGTGTATGCCTGTCAGTCACTTCAAAAATGGGGGCTGGCAATTGATACAACTCGGTTTGAAATACCACCTTATCAATACCTGTGCCACGCTCTTCACATATATTGATGCGGCGCATAAATGATGCCAGCATTTCATTACGGCTTTGAGGTGGTGAATCAATAAAGCGATCTGTATCCACTAGCGGTATACCCGGATTGGTGATCTCCATACGGGTATCAAATAGCTCTATCATTGGACCTGTGCCTGTTAGGGAGAAGTCTTGGTGAATAATGGCATTGGCCACCAGCTCACGAATGGCCAATTCAGGGTACATTGGCACTTCTTTACGAAATGCTTTGCCTATCTCTTCGTTAGCGGGGAGTAGGGTTTTGATGTAGTCAATCAGCCCCTCAAAGCCTGCGGCATAACCTTTATTGCCCTCAAGTTCTCGTATGGTTTCAACACGGCTGTTACCACGATAATGAATCAGGCGAACGGCTTTACGACCAAGGTGCTGAAAGCTTTGCAGCTTTTTAGCAAACAAAATAGCCCCTACGTTAGCAATACTCCAATGCCCACTGTCTGTTTTACTGATCAGTCTATCCGCTTGTAAAGCCGTTAAAATACCATCGCGCCCTTCAGGCAATGGTTGCCCTGTCAACTCAAAATATGCAGGGTAATCGAGTAGTTGTAGTACCTCTTCAGCACTGCTGTTTTCCGTTGCGGCTTGTTGCTCAAATGGAACTTTCTCAAACACCCGCCATAGTCCTCGCTCTTTCTCAGCAAACTCTCGCAGTTTCTTTTTGTACGAACCCACGCGAATGTACTCAGTGCCATCAAACTGCACTGGGGTATGGCTGGCCGCTTGTACTTCTAAAATTACCACTGGTTTTTCATTAGCACTTTCAAACGTATAAAACTGAAAATGGATTTTAGGGGCGGTTTTTTGTAGTAGCCAGCTTTCTAATTCTTGCTGCTTATGGCGAGCGCTAGCAGGCTTAAAGTCAGTACCAATAACTTCTTGAGTCTTATCATCCACTCCCCACACAATGTAAGCAGACTGCTTACCGAGCAAGGCTGCCGAATTGGCCAAAGCAGAGATATACTCACCCACCATCAGCGCATCGGCATTGTTATGTTTAAACTCCACCCATTCAGTTTCGTTTGGTAGGAGGCACAGCTCTCGCAATAAGGCTTGCAACTGCGCTAGGCTTTGCTCAGTGGGCATTATGATCTCCTACTTGTATGTACTTCTGTTTAATGGTGATCATACCTTTGCCCCCCGTTTAGAGTCTTCTACCAATAATTTAATCATACTGTTTTCATGAAGTTTGATTTGTGCCGCTTCCCACTCGCCACCTTCAGCTAAAAGAGAAATCATCTTATACAGCTTTAAGGTGTCGATTTTTTTCCCGTTAATCGCAGCTTTGAAATGATCACGCTTTGCCGCAGGTTGCACGTTACTTAACTTTGAATTTTTACTATGACTAATTAAACACAAGTTGCCGAAACGATGTAACGACTCTGTTTCTAGGCTTTTGTGTCCATCAAGCGGATGTTGCGGATAGAAATGCTCTACCGAGCTTCTGAATGAAAATTCAAACTGTTTCAACACCTCATCACGACTGCTATTGGTCGTTGCCTCACACCAAATTAGGTAGTCTAAATAGTTAAATACAAGGTTGTTTTCTATTGCGCCATAACAAAGTCGAGCTTGCACCTCCGGCTTATCAATCGCTAGAGGTTCATAACCCACACCTCGATACACCAGATCAAAATAATCGGCACCCGTAACACTTAAAAAGCGGCCAAACACAAATTGCCGAGCCACATGCTCAAGTTTACCCAAGTATTGTCTAGGGCTCACATCATCCATGCTATACAAGCTAAATAGAGCTGCATTAAGCCAGTGTTTATAAACCAGTGTAGGCGTAGATACATGCAGCGCTGCTAACAACATCAGAATACGGCGGTTGTCTCCCTCAAAGCCATCTTCACTCTCTTTATCAAATGTATTGATGTAACTTTGACTTGTGGCACTGTAAAAGTGCAGGCGCTTTAAGCTCCACTTATCTTCCCCTTGGGAAAATTCACGCTTAATAATGAACTGATCAAACAGATACTTACACTTTAACAGAGCAAAAATAAACGCTTTTACAGTATCAACCGAATTAACATGTTTTTGGAACTGGTCAAGCAGCTGTTTATCATCCAAGGGGACGTCTTCTTTGGTTAGTACCCTTAAAACATGCAGTAAGAAGTTAGAAAAATTGATAACGCTATTAAAGCGCTCTGGCGTCAGTGTGGCGTCAGTGCTAGAAATCGACTGAGGAGCATGCTGTAGAATATCGTTAAGTGAAAGCGAAACATTCAACTGAAGCGTTTGAGTTTTACCGCTTGCGACATCTATTTTAAATTGTAAGAGTTTCAGTAAGTCATCAAAACTTGATGGCGTGAACTTTCCCCAATCATCTCGCCCAAAAATGCTGTGGCGCTCATCAGGAGTAAAGCCATACTGAACATAACGTTCCATATTGGCAGTTGCATCCCACACCTTGTTTAACAGTGTAATGCTTTGCTCTTTATCTGCAGTATCATCTTCATTTAATACCGCCATTAAACGGGCTTTCACCACTTCGTGTTTTTCTAGCTGCTCACCACGATTATTCATCACTTCAAAGTAGTGATTTAAATCTGTGTCTTTAGGCACCGATACTCTGGTTATCTGAACCTGCTCAAATAGGTAAGTACAAAAATCAGTTAACTTGTTACCTAGACCACCTAGTGCCTTTTCTAAAAGCTCAAAGCCATTGATCACATCTTGGTTATAGTCATCGGTTTTAAGATCATTTATTGCTATGCCTTGCATAAGGCAAGCGAAGGTTATGGATGATTTTACTCGGCTTTCAAAGCTCAAATTGGCCTTGTTATACCACGTCATATCCACACTATTACCATGTTGAGCCATGCGTTTAAGGACAAACGCCAATAGCGTTAATGTGGTGAAACGTTGTTGGCCGTCGATGACCTCAAAACTGCCATCTTTACGCTCATACACCACCAAGGTTCCAATGTAATACTTTGGCTTATTATCAGTGTGTTGGGATTTTAATTGGTAGTCTAAAACATCCTGTACTAACTGGTTAATCTCGCCTTCGCCCCATGCATAGTTACGTTGATACATGGGCACCAAGTAGCGATGACTGTCCATAAGCAATGCTTTAACACTGAAGCTAGTAATATCATTGCTCATAGTAGTTCATCTCTTTAAATAGGACGGTAAGCTCGTCTAGCTTGGTGCCCTTACACTCTGAAGCCTTAATCGTGGCCAGCGGCCAATTTAATACATCACTGGGTTGCACGGCTTGCTTTATACGCTCAAATATATTGTGGTTCAATGCATGGTTATCCATGGTAGCCAGTTGAACTACCTGCATTTTCAGACGGCAGCTGTAGGCCCATACAAATAATTTTTCAATCGCCTGCGATAGCTGATGCGCACCAAATTTATCTAAGTAAAAAATAACAGCACAATCAAATAGGGTTCTAATGTAGCTATCGCCTGTGCGAGTTCGGGAGCCATAACTATTTAGGGTGCGTAATATCTTACACGCTAGTTCATCAAGTTCATGTCCCAACACCTTAAACGGTTTTTCCTGATTGCCTTTATGCTCTGTTGCCACGATTGCGGTAATTTGCTGCTGATAATGGCTGGTCATCTCAAAAAAACGGCGACCGTTTATCACCATTTGATCTAGATGAAAGGGAAAACCCATAGACTGATGATCGATTTTCCGCTGATACTGATGATTGTATTCATCCACAAAATGGTGAGAGATACGAAGTGGTTCAACATAAGGGTACAGCGCCACTTGTTCTAGGTTTACCCCTTTAAATAAGCCCACCTTCGACTTACCAAAGTATTGCGCCGAGTTGCCATGTGCCCAGTTGCGAATACGATACAGGTAATTGGCAAACAACTGTTCAAGCTGTTTGCTTTCTAGGCTTTCCCAATGACTAACCGACTGTGCTTTAAGCGCCACTTCCGACTCCGCAAACTCACGCAGGTGAAACGCTTTTAATAGATCGTGTGGGGCTAAGTCTCGGCCTCTGGCGTTTTGTGAGTCAAAAAACTGGAATGCTTCAGATACGTCATCAAGTACAAAGGTGACAACTTGGCAGCGGTTAAGTAAAAAATCGATGTCGGATTCGGTAAAGTCGGGACGAGCAACGGCCCGTTTAGCCGCCATAAAATTTTGGTGCAGGTTGCGGTGTGATATATCGCTACTAAAGCGTTGACGATTTAAAAACACACTAACAGGTGCAACAAGAGTATCAAGTGTGCTCTTTACATCTTGGCGTTTTAACCCTTTCAAACGTACATCAATTAGCGCTTTTACCAACAGCATTAAGGTTAAGGTGCGCTGCTGACCATCAACAATATCCAGTTGATTATTACCGCTGTCATTATAGCGATGAAAAACCACAGCCCCCAGACGATAGGCAGATTTGTCTCGGTATACTTTTAGATCATTCAATAAATCCGCTAAGTTTACCTGCGTCCATTTATAAGGCCGCTGATAGGCGGGAATAGCCAACGTAGAGATAGCCAATAAGGCTCTAACTGAGGTTATTTTTTTATCGAGATGTTTATCCAAAGTATCCATACTTGCCTGTTACCTCTTTATCTTTTCAAACGGTATGCGAGTTTTCCCCATGGGCGCTCTTGCATCATGCCATAAGAGTCGCTTTTCGCCGCAAGTTCGTCACAGCTTGCCAAAGGGATGAATTGAGCTCTGTTTGTTTAATCGCCATGTTTGTGAAGCCTTAAATAGAAATCGGGCTGCTATAATTGTTCTGTATTTAAACCAGCAGCTTTTAAGCGCGTAGTGAGATTGCGCATTTTAGAAAATTCAGTCCCGAAGCTGCTTTTTAAGCCTACGCCTTCACAGAACTCTTTAGCTGTGATGCTTTTAAGCTCATCCGCATACTTGATCATTTGCAGATGCATTTCTGCTGTGTATTGATTGCGAGGAGCATCATTTAAGGCTTGTTTAATGCTGTCGAAGATGGCTTGCTCAGTCATGTTTTGCGCCTTAGGTATGCATACATTTACGTATCTTTAGCTAATTTATATAAATTAGCTAAGCAGGGTATCTAAGACAAGCACTATTCCTTATAGAATTGCCCATCAAACAACAGAGAATAATGCGCTGTGAATTTTTCTCAAGATATCTAACACAAAAGCTCCGACCCTCAGAGCGTTACAACTCAGCTTGCTCTAGCTTGCTCATCAACCAGTCATCAACCTCGCTTTCAAGCCAGGCTTTGCGCTTGCCCATAACGGTATAGTTTCCAGGAAACTCACCTGCTTTAATCAGGATATAGATGCTACTGCGGCACAGTGTTGTTTTGTCCATAACTTGTTGTAACTTTAAAAATCTCATGTTGGGTTTCTCATGTGTGTTCATCTCACAACATGGGCTGGCGTATTATTTTTTAACTGAAATTACCCTCTAAGGCCCGATTCAAAAGTATTTCAGGCATATGTCATATAGGTGCAATAGCCCCCAAGCCGTTGCTTTACGTTATTCATACACAGGAGATTGATATGCCTTATGTCTTTATCGCTGGCTTCATGACTGGAGTTAGCCTGTATCACTATGCCAAAGGAGATAGCGAATGCTCTGGTTAGCTCCTACCCCAATTGCTCAAGTGTTTATTGCAGGAGTCTCTGCAGGGTATGCCTGGGCCAAAAGCGTTGATTGAGTTTTAAGTCAACACAAAGCGATACCTCAAGAAGGGATGCCAATAGGCATCCCTTCTTTGTTTCTGAATTAGAAAAGTGCATGGCCATGCTTAATACAGGCTGCGGAGAATGATTTATGAGCGAGTTAAAAAGTAAGAGAGAAGCCCTAATCGGCCCTTTGAGTGTTGGGGAGGTGTTGGATGCAGCAGCCAATATTGTTGCGGAGCGTTTTATCTCTTCCGATGTTTACAGCAGTGCTGACAAAGTAAAGGAGTATTTAAAATTTAAATTGGTCCCATACGAGCGTGAGGTCTTTGGCGTCATGTTCCTGACCAGCCAACACGCCTTGATTGATTTTGAGGAGCTGTTCTTTGGCACGGTGAACATGACTACGGTCTATCCCAGAGAGATTGTGAAGGCGGCGCTTAAGAACAATGCGGCAGCCGTCATTCTGGCGCACAACCATCCATCAGGAGAGCCAGAGCCTTCTCAGGCTGATAGAAATATCACCCAGCGTATTCAGCAGGCTTTGTCGCTGGTGGATATAGACGTTCTCGACCACATCATTGTGGGCAAGGAATCAATGTCATTTGCTGAAAGAGGTCTGATATGAGCCACTCGATTATTCGACACCGAGGCCTAAGATTGCCTGCTCGCTTCTATAGAAAGCTGGAATCCATTTTGGCTAAGAACCCAGGCATTCAAACTGGCGGCATCACTCTGAACTTTCGGGATGAAAACTATAGTGCTGAGCATGGAGGTTATCACCCCGTTGAAATTCGTCTCGACAAGGAAGGGGACAAGTGGATCCTCTGTTATGTCACAGACTTTGCTTATGCTGGTCTTGCAGCAGAGTTGGAGAAGGATATAGATGTCTGCTTTATCAGCGAGCTCTTCTACAGTCGCCTAACGGGAATGATGCCACTGGGACGGGTAAAGCCGTTCGTCCGTACCTTCATTGAAAACTTCATCGCCTACTGTGATATGGGTGTTTACAAGCTGGAACTCAGTACAGATTAAGTTCAAGTTCCCATTTTGGTCTTTTGGGAACTTTGCAGGCCTTGTTCTATAAGGCTTTGCTTCAAACCTACCCTCTGAGCTTCCTCAAACTACCATTTCAAACGGAAAAAGGAACCTAGCCATGGCAGAAGTCCAAGCGGTTAAAGAGCCTGACACCATTCGTTTAGTGAGTCACCTACTTACAAGGCATCATAGCCAGCAGATGGCTGATATCTGGAACATTGGTCTAAACCTAGCGTTACGGATCTCAGATCTGCTATCGATTAAGTTTAGTGATATTGAGGAGGACCGACTGGTTCTCCGAGAACAAAAGACTGGCAAACATGCCAACATTCAACTGAACCCCAAAGCCTTACAAATCATCCATAGGATTAAGGAGGAACATCCAAGCCATATCTACCTGTTTCAATCCTACCGAAACAAACAAGCCATCAACCGGTCTCCTAGACCATTAACACGTCGAGCTGTAAGCAAAGCTCTTGGAACAATAGGTGAGGAGATTAAGTTACCACTTGGCACTCACTCAATGCGCAAGACCCGAGGCTATCACCTGTACAAATCAACCAAAGACATTGCCCGAGTCATGAAGATGCTCAGGCATAGCTCTGAAGGTGTCACCCTTCGTTACATCGGGCTCACACAAGAAGAAGTCGATAAAGACTTTAAGGAGTTGGAGCTATGATACCCAACCTAACAAGTACTTGTAGGAGAGTGAAGTGCTAGATGGGTTGTACAATATGTGCAGGAGTGGATTTCTAGCCACCTGCAACATCGTACATATTAATAGGAGGGTAATGCCCTCCTTTATTTTTTCGCATTAGACAATCAAAATCTAACGGGTTGTTCTACTACAATCAAACGACCTTCGCCGATCACCATAATGCTTAGATTTAGGTTTAGCAAAGTAACTAAACCTGAAGAACAATTCGTTGTACTCCTCCGCAAGGCGCTTACTGTGAATGTTTACATAGTGAATTGGATTTTTTGGGAAATGCACGAGCCCACCCACATCATCAAAATCAAGACCCAATGCACTTGCCCATGCCTTTACAATTCTTGAAGCCATATTGTTACCTGTCGCTTCGTAGTTACCTAGAGTGTGGTATGCGTCTTTGTTTAGCAAAATGATTACGTGAAAGTGGTTCGCTCGTGCATTTTCTCTCTCTGAGCACCAAATGTAGTTAGGGCGACACCTGTAGCTCCTAGAGCCTGCTTTATGCTTTCTATTTCGATCAGCTTCAATCTGAGCATCGAGTGACCCCATAAACCTAGTTATGTGACGGTTACTTTTCAGCTCTAACTCTTCGGGTACATGAAGGTCCACACGAATAGCACATACTCTAGAGTATTGAGACAAGTACCTGTCGATAACTATTTTGCCTGCTGCAAGGTAGTTTTCTATGAGAGGACCATAACTGGTTATTACTTTCAGGCCTTGGTAGTAAGGTCCATAGTGAAGCTTTAGTGAAGGAGTGCCTTTAAGACGTTTGTTCATGATTATTCCTAAGGTTGTATTAATCCATAGGAATAGGAACTCCATTATTTTTTAACTGCTCTAGAACAAATAGAGCTAGGTATATTAGTTATACCAACACCAGAACCTTATAGCCTTGCTTGGCTCAATAGCGCCAATCGTCAGGAATGTTTACTCCAGTTACTCTCCAATTAAGTTACTCACAAGCACTAAAAGTCCTCTGCAACCACTTGTTCATGACCTAGGCAAAGTACAAAGCTCATCTTACGCTGATGAGGCTTATGACACTAAGCAGAGTCACAAAGAGATAGCGAGGGAGAAAACTAAGTCTTTAGAGCAAGTCCTCTCTTCTATGCTCGATGACTAACCTTACCTCTGACCAATAACTACCCCACCTGATTCTTCGCAACAAAGGAGTAAGAGCTCTTCAAGCCTCGCTCTCAAATTTCGCATTTTTTACTGTTAGGACCCATTGTAGGGTTGAAAAAATCACTTAGATTCGCTATTCACCCCAGGATTTGAATAACCGTCCCCAGCAAAAATCATAACCTACTGATAAATAGGCAAACAAAAAACTCTTACCAGGTAAGGTTATCATGCAAAGATTAGCAATCTATTACCTTTTAGTTAGGCTTTTGTTACTGTATTGTTATTGAATTATTTCTTGATAGTTACCATGTTTTTGAAAGGGTCTCTTGTATGAGTCAGTACCAGTTCTCAAGTAATAGTTTAAGAGTGTGTCAATTTTGCCTTTCTTATCTCAGGGATAAGGGCTTCGATATTTGTTGCGAAGACACGGAGAGTACTAAGGTAATTTGTAAGGCTATCAATGATGCATCTGGAGGCTTTAGCTGGATTAGAGAGGATCAGAAAGCTCCTCGTTCACAAGATGTAGCGGAGGCCCACAATAAGGCTGTGAGTGGGCTTTTGTCAGATGACGAGCTTGAATGGATTGATATAGAAAATCCAAGACAGTGCAATTGGTTATCAACCTATTTGGAAAAACTGGCTCCAGCAGACTATGAGGATTTATTCGCTGGTGAGATCGAGCTTAACCAAGTAAGGCTTCGCCATTCATTGCTCAATCGAAAGCCTATCCCAAGCCTATACAGTGAAAGAGTTAAGAGCATTTTTGCTTTCTTCGATAGAGTTCACCGCTCTCGGTACAGTATTGATCAAAAAAGAGAAATTAATGCTCTTTATAGAAGGGCTTGGGGCGAACTCTCTTCTAAGAGAAAACTTGATAAATGGTTAAAGCCTAAAGATGAAGAGCAGCTAGAGTGGGTAATTGAGTATTACAATAAACACTCAGATAAGTACAAAGGCTCTTATAATTGTCTCAGGTTCATCGACCTCTTTGAGCCAAAAGCTAAATATTGGGGACTCGTTCTTCTTTTTGATCTGTGGACCGACAGCTCTGATCGTACGCTATTCATCAAACAGATGAAGAACTCTTGGAACCAAAAAAAGCATAAGAAAGCTCTAGGTGACAAAAAAATCTACAGTATTCCCTTATCTCCAGATACGAAAGATATGCTTGATGAGATCGTTGAAATGAAAGAAAGCAAAATCTACTTAGAAATAGAAAGAATGATTAAGAAAACTCACGAGGAGTTATCAAGCTCCCGTGAGGCCTCATAATGACAATAAGAGTGGTATGATTGAGCAACCGCTGAGAAAAACGTTAAGACTCGAAGGTACTGATAGTGATATCAACTAGCGCAATTACCGAGGCGATTACCAGCTTTTTACCTAGCTCAAAGCTAATCTACCTCTTTGGTTCGCAAGCAAATGAAACAGCAACATCTCAGAGTGATGTTGACCTAGCAATTCTTTTACCCCGAAAGCTTGACCCAGTTGAGCGCTTTGACCTTCAAGAAAAACTGGCTAGACAGTTCAGGCAAGATGTCGATTTAGTTGACTTGCTATCAGCCTCAACCGTTCTTCAGCATCAAGTGGTTCAATCAGGTAAGCTCCTATGGGGCGTTGAAGATGACCAAGCTAAATTTGAAATGCAGGTACTCTCTATGTACCAACACCTGAATGAGGAACGCTCAGAGATCCTGAAGCAATATCAATCATGAATGACGTTATCATCAATAAAATTGCAACCTTAGAGCACTGCCTTAAACGCATTCAAGACGTCTACCAAGAAGCAGGCGCAGGGTTCGATACTGACTACACACGACAAGACTCCGTGATTTTGAATCTACAACGTGCCAGTGAAGCGTGACTTAGCCAATATCATCAACAAACAACGCAAGACTGGAATCCCTCAAAGCAGCCGAGACAGCTTTGAATTACTCAGCAAAGCCAATCTACTACCTGTCGAGCTTTCTCAAAATCTCCAGAAAATGGTTGGCCTAAGGAATGTCGCTGTTCATGACTACCAAACCCTGAACCTAGCCATTGTTAAACATGTTGTAGAAAACAGGCTGAATGACTTTGAAGATTTTTGTAATGTTATGAAATCCATCGGTTCTGAATAACTCCAAACCAAATGGTGGGTACATTGGTGGGTAAACCTCCACTCCAAGCCATCACAAGTATCGCAACAAACTGAATAGTTTGAATAATTTAAATATTTTTAAAAATGTAAAATATTCAGATCCAGAATATTGAATGACAAATTTTCTAGTATACTTCAGGCTTAAATTGGCAATTTAACGTGACATTTTAAGGTTTAGTCACCATTTATCCTAGCCAATAAAGAAATAAGTTAATTTAGGCCCCAAGTAATGACTTTTGGTCCACTTTTCTCCTCATTATTCGCAATTTTTGTTCCGAATAATGAGGGAAATTGATGAACATCTCGCAAACTACAAAACATATTGAAGCGCTGGAGCAATCCGGCCACCCCACTTTCGAAAGCGTCTACCCCAGTCTGTACCTTGATGTAAAATGCAAAGGCTCCGCCAGTTGAATCATTCGTTACCAGCTATTTGGTAAACGCCGTCAATATAAAGTCGGCGGGTATGGCAAGGATCATGAAGTGCTACTTGATTTTGAGGACGCTATTAATCTCACCATCGACTGCCAACAAAAGCTCAATAATGGCATCAATCCAAAACTAGACATTAAACATCAAAAACAGCCTAACCTGCTGACCTTCGATGACCTGTGACCCCTTCCAAATAAGAGCAGTGACCACATGGTGTTTGCAATCAAGGATGTGGCTGAATTAATTCTAGAGTGCCATCAGGCCAGGTTTACCAAAGAAATGGATTTAACCCCTGATTGTTTCCCGTTAAACCCCTACTCTGCTAGCGATGATTGTATTGCTGCGGCACTGAATGTACTGAGGCCCATAGCATAAGCACCCAATAATTCATCACAATCGGTGATTTATTAGGTTGGAATTGTCATATTCTTATAAAATCACCGCTAACGGTGAATAAAATTGTTATTCATTAGTATCGACCTATAATCACTGGTACTAATGAATATTGGTGTAGAACGATGGCCAAGAAAGTAACGACCTCACAAATGCCTCAAACGCAGTTTATTGAGAACGCGAATGTATTAGGACAACTGATTAAGGCGAAACGCACGGCAACGGGCATGAAGCTCGCCGATTGTGCTGCGCTTTGCAATGTTGGGATCAATACCTTATCGCGCATTGAAAATGGCAATGATAATTGCACTCTTGCCACCGCCTTTGCGGTACTGCACGGATTAGGGATCAAGTTGTCTTCTCCATCACTTTCACCGACTTCTCTTGAAAAGCGGGACGGCTCAAGCGTCTGTGATGACGAATGGGTATGATGACTATGCCAGCAGAATATTCCTTGTATATCTATTTTGCGGATCGTCGTATTGGCACCCTGACCTTAGACAAATTAGAGTCATCGAACCTGACGAACTTGCCAAGCGACTAGATGTTAAGGAAGACATCGGCCTGTTAACGTGGGACGACAAACCACGACTGAGTGTGGCTGGCGTACAAGACAAACTCAACATGTTCATTAGCGAGCAAGAGCAGATAGGGTTTGGCGATGGCGCTTTGTGCTCAACGCATATTCTCAAGTTTGAAAAGCACAACTGTCCCAACCTTGTGCTAAACGAATACTTCTGTATGAAGCTTTCCAAGGCAGTGGGGCTGCCTACCGCAGAAGTACGGTTCACTCGGTTCGCGCAATACCCCGCACTGATTGTTGAAAGGTTTGATCGCAAATATGCACCTGATCAGCTCAAAGTTTTTCGCAGGCATGTCATTGATGGTTGCCAAGCGTTGAATCTACCACGCGACTATAAATACGAACGCAATTTGGGGGACGGGCGGGATGTGCAGCATATTCGAGATGGTGCAAGCTTGCCTCGATTATTTGAGCTAGCAACAACCATGGCGTCGCCTGTTGAGAGTCTTCAATGGCTTATCAATTGGCAACTGTTCAATCTGATGATCAGCAACTATGACAGTCATGGCAAAAATGTCTCGGTGTTTTTTGATAAGCGCTATAGTCGATTCACACCTGCCTACGACTTAGTGAATGTTGCTATGTTTCCAAAGTTCAAACATGTACTTGCGATGGCAATGGGTGATGAATTTGAACCCGCGAGCATTAACGCCTACCAATTGGCTGATTTCGCAGAAACCTGCGGGGTGAATAAAAAGCTCTTGTCTCGCCAGTTAACCGGTTTAGCAGATAAAGTCATCGACACGCTGACGCAGAAGCAGTTTATCGAGACAATCACTCACGAACCGCATTTTACCGAAGATGACCGCAAATACATGACCCAGGTGAAAGCGCATATCTTGGCAAAAACACTACACCTAAAATCACAAGCGCCAAACATACCGAATATAGAAATATGACAATAAGGAAGCCCGTCATTCTAATATGGCGTCGTATCTCCAGCTCAATTCAAAGAAGCGTATTTGTTGGAACAACAGACTGTCTAGTGAAAGCTGGGAAGTCCACTTCTGCGTAATCGAAAAAGTTAGACAGACTCATACCATTGCCTCTTCGTACACTTTTTCGATTTCAGTAAATTTAGTTACATCCTCTAGGCGAGTTAAGGTTGTGAGTTTCATGGAGTTTTTAATTGGGCGATGTGGCACGTTGGTCACTGGCGTTTGCAGTGACAGTGGTTTGCCTAACTCAAATAAATAATACAAATCAGCAGAGCCTGACTTCTTACCCGCTTGATCTTCGGTAATGGCGTAGCGTGGTAACACTGTTACTCGTTTAACCGGCCAAAGTTTGTCAATTTGCTTGGTTGAACTTTGAGTGCCTGAGGTAGACGCCAACGCTAAATAGCGAATTTCCTCGGCAATATGCTGCTTAAATTTCTGCAAAAACGTGCTTTGTGGAAGGTGATACCACAGCGCTGTGCCTTGCTCAAATTGTTCAAAGTAGCCATTATCACGGCCGCGTTGCCCACCTAATGCCACTGTCATCGTCAAATCAGGGTATAGCACTTGGCGCATGCCGTAATAAGGTATGCGTGCTGCTTCTTGTACGTAGAGCCTTTCTGCCATGCCAGCCACAGGATACATGGTTTCATTGCCTTGCCCTGTTTGTGCATTCGGCGCTGTGCCAATTTGGGCTTGCAAGAAATCTAGCAACCACTGGTGACCAGAATAACTGCTTTTAGTCTGGGTTGGATCAGTTTGACTAAGTTCGTTTTGGCTAGGCAACAGGGCGAATGCGCCAATACCCACTTCTTCTATCGCGGCTGTGTAGGGGTTGGATGTTGTGGCTTGATCAAAAAAACCTGGATATAAAGCAAACGCACCAAAAACTGGGCGGCTTTTTTTAGGAGATTGGCCAGCGTTTCCACTTGATGGTGATTTAGAATCGTGAGGTTCTGATAAACGAATCAAGGCATCCCGATAACGGTGCATTTGGTTAATGGCATCGTCTGGTACGCCATCTACTATGGTAAAGTCTAATGATTCTTTCTCGATATCAGTCTTACTTTCCCAGTATTTTAAGTCTTTCTCAGTTGGCTTACCTATAAATTCATTTTTTAGATTAGTTTTGATATCCTCAATTCTATATTTTGCATCAAACAACCAAATAAACTGCTTTTTTTCTGAAGAATCTGAGCCTGAGTTGGCGGTTTTAGGCAGTGTCACTTCCAACACAATATCCGGCTTTTGGTTCACTAGATACGAACGTATCTGGCTTGCTTTATTGAAAGTCGGTTCATGAGCGAGTCTTGCCGTTACCCCATCAGCACGCTTAAAACGAAATGCTCCACGCATACCATCTTTAAGTTGGTACTCAAAAAAGTCGTTTTGGGCGAGCTTCTTCGCACTGTTTTCAACCAGTTCAAAGCCGAGATCCTGCTCTAAAATCTGTTTCAAACACAAAAAACACCACACTTCGTAAATCTCAGCCACTGATTTCATTGAAATGCTCGATTGATTGCCAAACACATCTAAATAAAATCTCAGCTCTTGCCAAATGCGATACACCGCGCTGTAACCGGTTTTTTGCTGTAGCACTAACGACTCGCGGTTTAACCCTGTGTATACGCCAACCTCTTTTAAAAAACTTTGACCTAACACTTTTTGCAGCGGTTGTTGCCAACTATGTAGCTCATTTAGAAAGGAATCCGACAACCGCTGCCGTTCTGGCGCCTGGTTACTTTGTCTAAGCTTTTGTTCAAACTCCGCTAATTGTCGCTTGCTTTTACTCACCGCCATTTTGATAAAGCGATTTTCTGGGGTCTCCACACTCAGTTGCTTTTTTTCAACCGCATAGCGTTTATCGTACTGGCCATTCGCAAAGTCTTGCTTGACTTGCTCGGCTAACTTATGCGGCAAACGGCCTTTTAATTTGGCCGCTTTGATATTGGCTACTGTAGGTTGCAAACGGCTATGCGGAGCTGCACAAATCACTTTTAAGCCTTGCTCAAAGCGCTCCCTTAATGCGGCAAAATTAGCCAACCACATCAGTGGAAAGTGCCCACGTTGCTGGCTAGTCGCGGCATCTTGTTCTGTTTTTTCTACCAAGCTAAGCGCCAAAGGGGGTAAACTTTGTCGATGGCTTGGTACATGGCTGGCAAGTCTTGGTGCAGTGCCATTTTGGTTGGCAGCACTTCAAAGGCAATATGCTGAGTCTGTGTTTTACCATTGTGTTCAAAGGTAAGTGGCAAACGTAACCAGCCCACATCATTGCCGGTATTGATGGTGCCAGTTAAACGTGCAGGCACTACGCCCCTTGCGGTTTTTACTTCGGGAGCAAAACGAAATGCCTCATTCACGCTTTGGCTGCGATGGGTTAACCGCGCATTAGTTACTTCACTAAAAAAGACCCACTCAAACTGGTACTGAGTATTTTCAAAAAACAGCGGTGAATTTAATGTCAGCTCAGCATTTTTCGCTAAGCCATTGGCAACTAGTCCGGTTTCGGCTAAGTCACTTTCATCTAAAGCACTTTTGTATAAGCCATCTGCAACTAGCCCTTGCGGTTCAATAGCATTGCTCAGCTGCGCCACAGGCGCAAAGCGCAATTCGTAGCTAGGTTGCGCATGATTAGCGTTCGCCCTGTGCGCCATTGTATTCTGATACACGCTCAACCGCTGTCTAATATCATTCGCCCAAACCGAAAACTCAAAGTCGGGGGTTTGTAATCGTATTAACTCCGGCATTCCCTACCACTCCTTGCACCATCGCTGTACGGGTTTTGCTTATGGGTTGCATTCATTGAGAAGGCATCAGACAACACCAAACCATTAAGGCCAGAAACTGGTAAAGGTGGCGCTGGCTAATCGCTCGCTCATCCACTCCAACTTCGCTTTTGCACGACAAGGTATACGAAGTATTTTCTCCTCATCAGTAGCATCATCGGCCACGATTTTTTCGCGATACAAGTCAGGGCGTTGATTAGCTTCATCCGTTTCAGACGCCAACCAAATGGGAGCTAGCTGATTAGCTAGTACAGTGTTCAGCTCTAACAACAAGGCCTTACCATCTGAGGTCGTCAGTTTATCGGTATCGCCTTCTATACGCGGCAGAACCTTACACATCATAAAGTCGTCCCATACGGCTTTTAGGGCCAGATCATCTTTGGGTTGGATGCTGGCAACAGCAAGAAGAAGTTCATTTAAAGCACGAAACGCTAATTCAAACGGCGTATTTTTTAGCACTGCATTAACGGCCGATAAAAACGCTAGAGTTTTAGCACCATCTGCATCAAAGGTATTGGCCAAATCCGCTTTGCTGGCATTTGACCAAAAGGGGTAACTAAGGCGTTTATTGCGGCTAGTTGGGGTGAAAAAGTCGTAATAGTCATTAGGGAAAAACGCACCAAAATCAAAGCTTAGCGCTCGGTCAATCACTTTGCGTGAAAAACCATGGGTGGTTTCATCCATATTCACCGTGCCTGCAACCAGCAGGTTAAACGGAATGCCTAAACCATATTGGCAAATGAGTTCCCAAAGTTCGTTATACTTACCATCATCAGCGCTACCAAAGCCCAGCGCTTCACGCAGTTTGTCTATATCAGCGACTTCTTTAATGGTGACGGGTTTTAATAGCGCATCACTGCTGTAGGTAAAGCTATCACCTGTCCAACGCCATTCGCGAGTTTCTAGCACAGACAAGTAATCGGCAAAATACTGCTCAACAGGGGCAAGGTTCATTTCATCCAAACACAGCCAATAAGGCAGCACCTTATCTAATTCATCACGTTCACCTGCTACGACTAAGCGTTTACCTAGGTCTTCACTCTCTTGCACTTCAACGGTTAAACCGCTATCAGCAATAGCACGCCAAGCTTTGGCAATAAACTGCAATACATCGGTAGTGATGTATTCGGCTTTTCCGTCTTTTGCGAGGCGAGAAATATAACCAAGCAAATCACTCGGCTCATGCCAGTCGGGCCGCACCGAGGTTAAACAATAGGTTTCAGCAAACTGCTTTGATGTTTTTGCTTGTTCACGCACAAAACGCGTTTTACCTGTGCCCGAGATGCCTGCGAGAAGGAGGAAGGGTTTGGATAAACTCGTATATGAAATGGAATACTTTTCAGTCAAAAACTCAGCTAGTTTTTTGCAAGCAGCACTATACATAGAATTACCACTTTTATCTGCTTGCAACCATTCACCTACTCGCCCAAGTTCCTTTAATGCATCCAACACTTGTTCAGAGTTTAATTGATAAAAACTGTTTACATTTACGCCAACTTTATTTATGTACTTATCACAATAATTGATACCTGCCCCTGAATAAGATGATGCAGTTCTTTCAGACAAGCCTTTATTTATCATCCATGACTTGAACTGCTCTTTTATAATCAAATTCGATAGATTTTTTTTATTCGATGAGTCCATTCCTACAAAATCAGTCCACTTTTCAAGAGCCAATCGTAGGCGACTCTCTTCGAAAAAAGTATTTACTTCCGGTGACTCATATGTTGATTCAGTTAGAAATCCAATCAATTTCGCAATTAGCTTTGTTAGTGCCTTAGTTTGACTCCTTCCAGTGGAAGATATGATTTTCAACTCTTCATCGGATGCTGTTTTATATATTTCTCGATATGATTTTTCTTCATATTGATAAATATAATCTTTTCTAGTTGGCACCTTATCCCATGCAGAATGAACCACATCATAATTATCTAGCAAAAAAGAAAGAAAAAGTTTGATACTCTCAGGTGATATACTGAAAGCCTCACCCTTAGAGTTTGTATATGTTAATAATAATGTTTTCTCTGCTTTTACTTTCTGATCATCACTAATCAAATCACAGTATGTTTGGAAGCTCATAGGATATCCCTTCTAATTTTTTTAGCTATTTCCTGAATAATTGGAACAACGACTGAATTACCAAATTGCCTGTAAGCCGGTGTACGAGCAATGGGAGTAATGAATTCATCAGGAAATCCTTGCAGTCTGGCACACTCTTTCGGTGTAAGAAGTCGAGGATTTTTGCCTTCCTGGGGAATGAGACATTCTTTTCCATCCTTGCCATAACGAGCAACAATTGTATTTGAGGGTTTATCTAGATTTGCTGTATGAGCTGTAAAACCAGTTCCTCTCTCTAAATTCCTTTTTGTTCTATTTATGTGGCCAAGCCATAATTTATCTGAAATGGTATATTTCTCATCTACAGAGTCTTCAAGTATTGACCTAAGAGGCTTTGGATCACCAACAAACTCTGGAAAACAAAAATCCTTAGGTATATCAGAACGAATAGCGACCATATAACAACGAACTCTTCGCTGAGGAACTACTGAGCTAGAATCAATTACTTTGTAATAAAAACTATAACCACTTTTTTCTATGGTATCTTTTATAGTCTGAAAAGTACGACCTTTATCATGTCTTTCTAAATTCCTAACATTTTCAAGAAAAACAACTTTAGGCCTTCGCTCGTCAACTATACGCATTACATCAAAGAAAAGTGTGCCTTGAGTTTCACAAAGAAACCCATGCTCCTTACCAACTGAATTTCTTGCTGACACTCCAGCATTTGAGAATGGTTGACAAGGGAAGCCAGCCAACAAAACATCATGTTCAGGTATCTCATTTTCAGGTATTTTAGTTATATCACCGAAAGGAAATTCTCCGTGATTTTCTTTATATGTTTTTTGAGCTGCCTTATCGTATTCGGAAGAAAATACACAAACACCGCCATTTTGTTGAAAACCTAGTCGAACCCCACCGATTCCTGCAAACAAGTCGATAAAACGAAACTTAACATCAAAATCAGGCTTTAGCTTTAAAGCACCAAAAACATCATTAAAGAACGCGTTACGTGTTGTGTATAAACCATTTTTCTGTAGCAGACTAATTACACATTCTTTGAGTTGTTCTGGCTTGATGATTTCTGGATTACAGTAAAACTGGCTATCAGTCGCAATGGCATGCAACCATTGGTCAATTACCGCTTCAACGTCACTGTCTTGTGGCACATGCTCAAACGCTAAGGGTTTAATCATTTCTTCTGCTTGTAGAAGGACGTTGGTTTTATTGTTCATTATTAACTACTACTAAAAATTCTTGATGAATGACTGTAGGGCGAAGCATGGTTTTTGTACTTTGCATTTCAACCAAGTTGTACTTGCCCAATGTTTTCAATGTTCTCGACACATTGCTGACTGCTCGATCTGTAAGCATGGCTAGCTCGGTAACCGATTGCGGCTGTTGCTCGGCGATCACTTTTAACAATTGCTGGTTTTCTTTCGACAGCACATTGGCCACCGACTTCAGAGAGTCGAACCAAATATCTACGGTATAATCTGGATCTAATTGCTGACCACGAATTCCTATCACGCAGCGTTTTTGTATTATCTCTTCTAGCACAACTTTTCAAACCTACACTGTATGAATATACACATCGAATGAAATATTATCACCAGATGATAATAGGGCAAGTGCTTTTTTTTTGTCTTTGACCTGCTTCATTGGCACGTACCACAATTTCACTCCAATTTTCGTTCTTTATGACAGCCTCCACTTTCTACCCAGGCCTTACGCTTACCCATAACAGTTATGTTATTCGGGAAGTTACCCGATTTTATAAGATTATAGATACTGCTTTTACACAGGCTTGTTATGCTGATTACTTCATTCAAACGAAGAAAGCGTTCATTTTGGTATTGCATGATTTCCATAGTTTTTCCTGATTATGAGTTGAACTAGGAAAATGAAATATATCTGTGTTTATTTAGTTTACTGGCTAGATAAGTAGCGCCGCATTTTCTTGCTTACGCTCTGCGAGTGTTTTTTCTATCGCTAACACAGTGGTCTTACTCACCCCGTGTTGCTCAGCAAGCTGCCTAAACTGACTAATGGCATCCACTACCTCTTGAATGCATTGCTGTGCTTCCTTCCAATTAGCAAAGCCTGCACTAGCAGCCAGCTTTTGCATCACTTTGAGTGGTGGCGCTTTTCCGTACCCCGCAAACGCGGTTGCATGCTCATTAAAGGGGTGAGGACTAAACGTTACATCGTAAAATGGTGCGAGTTGCCAACTGCCATCATCGGCTTGTAAAAAGCCCCAGTTTTTACTGTGATCATCTTGGTTCGCGGCAAATAAGTTAAACATTGCACGACGAAATTGAAGTTGCCCAGCAGCGGGTGACTTACAGAGCTGACGGCTAGCCTTAATCAGATCGCTGTAATCTAAGCTTGGGCTTCGAAAGTCTGCGTCCAATAAGCCGCAGGCACTGTGCATATGTAAGCGTCCAGCCTTCTCCTGCGCGGGTAAATAATCGAAACGCTTTAACGCAAGCCATGCTTTAGCACCGCTATTTACAGGTGCTTCAATTAACTGCCAAATCGGTGTCTGACACTTTGCCTGTTCAGCCATTTGTAAATAAACCGCTTCACACAAACCTTCTTCGTGGCCCAATGCTAAGTTCTTCGAAGTAAACTTAACTAACCATGCTTCATCGCCAGATTGTGCATAGGTGCGGCATTGCGTCGCGTCGCCAGCAGGCATATAAATTTGCGCTTTAGGTCGAGCACCGCCGGAGCTGCCGACTGCTACCAAAGTTGCTAACACTTGCGCAGTGCTACCGTCTAGCTCATCCGTCTCTTTATAATCAAGCACGGACTGGTCGAACAAGGTTTGGGCTTCAAGGCCAAGTGTTTCCAAATCAATATCTGATCGCTGATCGAATGAGAGCTCAGATACAGGGGAAAAAGACAATGCCCCCATTCCTTGCTGGCCAACAAACGCCAGTCTATCCATTGCTGTTACTTGTGCTGGTAAAATACCTTGTTGGCGAAACACACGATCTTGCAACAACAAACCCCACCCATCGGGAAGACTATCGCCAAAAACGCCGTGAATGCCTTGGTGTGGCTCTTTCGGTGCTTGCTGTAATCGCACATCTCCTTGAAGCGTAAAAGGGGATAAATTACCAAACGTGCTTAGATAATTTTCATCGTACTGAAAGAAAACGCCTTGGCGGTTTTGCGCTAATATACCCACCGATACCGTTTCGCCCGTTGTGAGAGTGCGCCCTACATTCAGCTTTTGGATGGATTTAAAGCTCATCTTTAAGCACCTCTTCTATACTGGTCGGTAAAGCGCTACGGTCAGTGGTTGTTTGTGTCAGTTGATAAAGCCTGTCTAGTGAATCCAGTGATTGCCATAAGAGCAACAGCTGACGAAATGATATTTGCCCGGTGAGCTCAAACTTTTTTATCGTTGAAGCAGGTACACAACTACGCTGGGCCAGTGCCTCTCGCGATAGCTTCGCTTGTTTACGCAAGCTTCGCAGATGAGTAGCAAAAGCTTGGCTTACATCGGTATCATCTAAAAGTGAAAAGTTCATGCGCAACCTAAATGGACACAGTAGCATCCATTATAGCGTCAATTTTTAATTTATGGATACAGTTATACCCATAGCAACATGAATAACTATCACATAACTGGAGAGGGATACTCAAAGCTGATACTTTGCGTCAGGCAAGGGGTAAGTTAAAGTAATTCATCATCTAATAGGCTTGTATCTAAAATAGTGAACCACTGATGGTTAATTGGTGGTTCATAATGAAAAATAAAGACGCATAGAAACGCAATCAATTGATATTTAATGGCTTTATTATTTTACTCTACATTCATATCAAGAATATTGAATAATAGTTAAAACTGTATTTGACTGCATTCAAGCAACTAAAATACAAAAACTTACCTGAAGATATTTTCCACCTCGGTATTCGTTAATACACCACTAACCACCAGTTAGTGGTGGCAAAGCGCAACGACCTTTTACCAAGCTAAAAGTTGATATGTTCTGAGCCTCTACCGTAATGCCACCCTGCCGCCCGCAGAGCTCTCTCAGAACAGATAGAAAAGGTTGGCTCAGTTGTTTAGCGGCTTTGTCTAAACCTGCGAGAATATGAAGGTTATGGAGTAGTAGCCAGTTCCGCATAAAAGATAGATCTATATATGTTTAGGAAGCCTCGACATTGGGGTTTCTTATAGACTTGATCGTTTCGTTTGTTTTGTGTTTAACCACTATTTTGATAGTGCGTTAAGCTAGAGGCGCAAGAAGTTGTTCCAAAAATTACTTTCGATTAACCTTCGCTAGAACACCTTAATGATATGATATAACATATCGTTAAAGTGAGTTAGACACAGTTCAATGTGAATGAAGAACACATTTATCGTATTGGCGAACAGAACTTGGGGCTAGCTACCGGCTACCTTGAGTCAGCTCTAGCCATTGAGCGGAGTTCATGTCCGGTTTGAATTTAATAGGAGCCTTTAAAAGCGAATGCCAACACTGATTAAAAACGCCACGGTAGTGAACGATGGGAATGTGTTTGAGGCGGACATACGCATTTCCGGCCAACGAATTGAGCAAATTTCTGGGGGTATTGAGGCGAGGCCTAACGACAAAATTATCGATGCCAACGGCTGCCACCTCATTCCCGGCATGATCGATGATCAGGTTCATTTTCGGGAGCCGGGTTTAACGCATAAAGGTTCTATTGCAACGGAATCTCGCGCGGCGGTAGCCGGTGGCATTACAAGCTATATGGAAATGCCCAACGTGACCCCATCCACCACGACCATTGAGGCGCTGGAGCAGAAATTTGCACTCGCTGCACAGAAATCTGCGGCAAATTATTCGTTCTATTTGGGCGCAACAGAAGACAATTTGGAGCAGATCCAACGGTTAGACCGCAAACGACACTGTGGCGTCAAGGTTTTTATGGGGGCATCTACCGGAGACTTGTTGGTTGAACACCCGCAAGCTTTAGACGCTATTTTCCGCGATTCGCCAGCATTGATTGTCACACACTGTGAAAATGGCGCGATCATCGAGCAAAACAAACAAAGGCTTCTGCAGAAACATCGCATACTTACCATTGATGATCATCCTTTACTACGCGATGAAGAAGCCTGCTTTGCTTCATCTTCTTATGCAGTTGGCCTCGCCCAAAAACATCAAGCGCAACTTCATGTGCTGCATATCACCACAGCAAAAGAACTCGAATTATTTGAGCCCGGTTCAATTCAACACAAGTCCATTACTGCAGAGGCATGCGTTCATCATCTCTGGTTTCATCAGCAAGATTACACAAGGTTGGGCAACCTCATTAAGTGTAATCCTGCAATTAAATATCAACGTGACCGCGATGCCATTATGCAAGCGTTACATACCGGGCAAATCGATATTATTGCCACCGATCATGCGCCCCATACATGGGAGGAAAAGCAGGTTGCATATGACCAAGCCCCTGCGGGATTACCTTTGGTACAACATGCGCTATTGAGCTTATTCGACCACGTAAAATCTGGGCGCATGAGCTTGACTCAAGTGGTTGAAAAAACGTCACACAACCCAGCTATTCGCTACCACATTCAAGAGCGAGGATTTATCCGAGAAGGCTACTTTGCAGACCTAGTTCTGGTTGATATGAAAGCACCCTCGTTGGTGCGTCATGACAATTGTTTATATCACTGCGGATGGTCACCGTTTGCTGGGCATGAATTCAGTTCACAAATCAAAAATACATGGGTGAATGGAAACTTAGTGTTCGCAAATCAACATGTAAGTCACAACCCTCCATCAGCCATGCGGCTTGAATTTGTATAGCCGTTTTTGTTGTTCACATTAATCGTCAGTCAAACAGGTAAATTAGGATGTTGAGAAAGAACCCAACGGGTCACATGCCACAAGTATCGGAGTCGGCATTTATTGACCCAACGGCCATTATCTGCGGTAAAGTCATCATCGAAGATAATGTATTTATCGGCCCATATGCGGTTATTCGCGCAGATGAAGTCAATGAACAAGGGCAGATGGAAGCCATCGTGATTAAACGCGATACCAACATTCAAGATGGTGTTGTAATCCATTCGAAAGCTGGTGCCTCAGTGACGATTGGCGAACGTACTTCTATTGCTCACCGGTCTATTATTCATGGTCCTTGCGAAGTGAAAGACGATGTGTTCATTGGGTTTAATTCCGTTGTCTTTAATGCGGTCGTTGGTGAAGGCTGTGTCATTCGCCACAATTGCGTGGTGGATGGGCTTGATTTACCTCAGAGCTTTCACGTACCGCCAATGACTAATGTTGGAGCAGGTTTCGACCTTAATTGTATTTCTAAAGTACCGCCTGAATATTCCGCTTTTTCAGAATCTGTTGTATCGGCGAACCATACGCTGGTCAAAGGTTATCGACGAATCGCCAATTCGCTTTGAGTCGAATGTAGCGAAAGCAATACCACAAATCTGATCCCGTTCTTTCGGGATCACTACACGTTTCCAAAACGACATTCTTGTTTGGCAATGGACTGCCATACTTGGACACTCCCCTTTGTCGTCATCCCCTTCTGCATTGATCGAAAACCTCGTTCTTTGCGTAAAGCTAATCATTCTGACGACGTTTCTAACACGCATGAAAACAGCTCTTTATTTATTGACCCACGATTTGCGAATGCATGACAATCAGTCACTTACCTACGCTCAACAGTTCGATCGTTTAGTATGCGTCTATTGCTTTGATCCAAACATCGTCAATGACCGGCGATACCAGGTAACGGGAATGGGTTCAAAACGCTTGGCGCTAACGCTCGTTGCCCTGCGCGATCTATCGCAACAACTCAGTACCATGGGACAGCATGTGCATGTGGTGTTCGGTGATTTAGTCGCCCAAATCGTTGAGTTGACGACCCAAGCGCATATCGACACTTTCATCGTGAGTCGACAATTTGGCAATTACGAGCGAGCGCAAATACAGCATATTGCATCTGTATTGCCCCACGTCAACTTGATTGAGTCCGACAACTACACACTGTTCAACTCTCATGATTTGCCATGGCTTGAGACTGAACTACCCAAACAATTCAGTCCTTTTAGACACAAAGCTGAGGCGCTTAATATTGCTCCATGCCAAGCGGAGGTGACTCAGTTGCCTCAGCCAGCACTTGCTCCACCAGAGCACACAGAACTGCCGGATTGGATGCCAATACCCGATGCAAAACAAGCACAATTTAAAGGGGGCGAACGCGCAGCGATGGCGCACCTTGGCGATTATTTTGGCAGTGAACTTCCAAACACCTACAAACAAACTCGCAACGCTCTGACAGGTTGGGGTAACTCATCAAAGCTTTCGGTCTATCTGAGTTTGGGTTGCTTATCAGTGAAACGTGTTGCGCATATTTTACACGCATATCAGCACAAGCATGGCCGGAATGACGACAACCAGTGGTTACTGGTTGAATTGTTGTGGCGAGAGTTTTTTCAGTGGCATGCATTGAACATTGGTAAACAGCTTTATAACTTTCAGGGCCAAGCTAAAAATGCGCCACTCACCACTTTTTATCCAGAGCGGTTTAAAGCTTGGTGCACCGGAACAACGCCTTACCCCATCGTGAATGCTGCCATGAAAGAGCTATCTGCAACCGGCTATATTTCAAACCGGGCACGGCAAATTGTCGCCAGCTGTTTAGTCAATGAACTTCAAGTAGACTGGCGTTATGGTGCGGCTTGGTTTCAGCATCATTTGCTTGATTACGATGTCGCCGTAAATTGGGGCAACTGGCAATACATTGCAGGCGTAGGCGTCGATCCACGTGGCGGACGCCATTTTAACTTAACTAAACAAACCCAGTTATACGATCCGAACGGCGATTACATCGCATGGTGGGGTGGCACCGCATCACACAACACACTCGATCAACGCGATATGGTTGATTGGCCAATCACCTCCTAATATGGACAAGCTCTGCATCAATATTGTGTGGTTAAAACGTGACTTACGTTTGAGCGATCACCAACCATTACAACGGGCAATTGAAGCCAATCTGCCGATTATTTTGTTGTATATTTTTGAGCCACTGCAAGTCTCTGATCCACATTACGACGTGCGTCATTGGCGTTTTGTTTGGCAATCGCTCGCAGATCTGCAAAATCAGCTGGGCCAAACGAATTCGTTAACCCTTGTATATCAACACGCTGAACAAGTCTTTAACGACTTATCGGAACAATACCAAATCAAGACCCTTTACAGTCATCAAGAAGTTGGTTTGTGGCAAACTTTTGAGCGCGATAAGGCCATACAAGCTTGGTGCAAACAGCAACACATTGCCTGGCAGCAATCCCCTTGCGGTGGGGTCATTCGCGCAGCACGTAATAGGGTCGATTGGGATAAGCATTGGCAAAAGGTGATGAGAGCACCGCTCGACACACCGAATCTATCTGCACTCTCCACTGTCAATGCTGAAACCTCCAGCCTTCCCATACCCGCCGAATGGCAACAAATTAACCCCCATATGCAGCAAGGTGGCGAAGCTTGGGCGATGAAAACAATGGCATCGTTTTATGCTGAGCGCGGGCGCACCTATCACATATTCATCTCAAAGCCCCTGTCGAGCCGCAAAAGTTGCAGCCGTCTATCGCCCTATCTTGCTTGGGGCAACATCAGCTTAAAACAGTGCTATCAGTATTTATTAGGCCGTTGGAAAACACCGGGCTGGCAGCGTGCACTGGTCGCTTTTTCATCTCGGTTGCATTGGCACTGCCACTTTATACAAAAATTTGAAAGTGAGTCGGCAATGGAATTTGAGCCCATCAATCGCGGATATCAAGATTTTGAGTACCGGCAAGATAAGCAGGTACATGCGCACCTAATCGCTTGGCAACAAGGCCAAACTGGCTATCCACTGGTAGATGCCTGCATGCGCTGCTTAAAGCATACCGGCTATATTAACTTTAGGATGCGAGCCATGTTGGTCAGCTTTCTATGTCACCATTTGATGATCGATTGGCGTTTAGGCGTAGCTTATCTGGCCCATCTATTTCTCGATTTTGAACCCGGCATCCATTATCCGCAGTTTCAAATGCAGGCGGGTGTAACGGGCACCAATACCATTCGGATTTATAACCCCGTCAAACAATCACAAGAGCATGATCCTGATGCGTTATTTATCAAAAAATGGCTCCCCGAACTCGACCAAGTGCCCGCTGGGCTGTGTCATCAACCTTGGCAATTAACTGCGATGGAACAAATGATGTACCAAACCTACATCCCTCAAGATTACCCAGCACCTATCATTAATATCGAGCAAACAGGCCAACATGCGCGTGAAATGCTGTGGGCTTTTAAAAAGCGTCCCCAGGTCAAACAAGAAAAACGCCGCATTCTGTCTAAACACGTGCGTCCTGGCGCATCAAAGAACCGTTCGGTATGAATAAATCAAACTTACCCAGCAAAGTTTGCTGCGTTTGCCAGCGGCCTTTTAACTGGCGTAAAAAATGGAAGCGCGTTTGGAGCGAAGTGAAATATTGCTCACAAAGGTGTCGGCGAAACCGTAGCAGCATTCACAGCGCTGTCCCGCCACAAAATAAATAACTTTCGCAAGGAACATTCATGAAAGCATATCGACGATTACGACTCATACTTGGCGATCAACTCAACGCTCACCATTCGTGGTACCAACAAGCGCAAGCCGACACCCTGTATGTAATTGCTGAATTGCGACAAGAAACAGATTATGCGCCGCATCATGTGCAGAAAGTCTCGGCGTTTTTTAGTGCCATGGCACAGTTTGCAATTGCATTGAAGCAAGCGGGGCATCAGGTGCTGCACCTAACCTTGGACGACACAGGGAAATTTACCGATTTATCAGCGCTACTGACGTCACTCAGTGAACAGTATCAAATTCAACATATTGAGTATCAACAACCTGATGAACTGCGATTAGCCACTCAATTGGCTTGTTTGTCAGTGCCTTGCGGAGCGTTAGTGTCATGCGTTGACACTGAGCACTTTCTGCTGCCGTTTGACGAAATAGAGCGTTACTTTGCGCCGCAAAAACATCACCGATTGGAAGCTTTTTATCGAAAAATGCGCAAGCGTTTCAATGTGCTAATGCAAGGCGAACAGCCGGTTGGAGAGCAGTGGAACTTTGACCAAGATAATCGCCAAGCGCTTAAAGTAAAAGACTTACCCAATATTCCTGAGCCTCTGTGCTTTGCCACTGACGTCAGTGAGATTTTAAATCGACTGGCACGTCATGGTGTGAAAACCATTGGCAATGCGCATACCCAGTTGTTATGGCCCACCAACCGCAAGCAATCATTGGCATTGCTTGACCATTTTTGCCGGTATTGTTTACCGAACTTTGGCCGTTTTCAGGATGCTATGACGGCAAACAGCCCACATCAATGGAGCCTGTACCATTCGCGACTTAGTTTTGCTTTAAACAGTAAAATGTTGCACCCAATGCAAGTGATTGAGAGCGCAATTAGCGCTTATGAACAGTCCGATGGACTGATTAACCTGGCACAAATTGAAGGTTTTGTGCGACAAATATTAGGTTGGCGCGAGTATGTGCGAGGCATGTATTGGGCCAATGGTGAACAATACGCCACGTTAAACACGCTGAACGCTTCGGCCGATTTACCGCATTGGTTTTGGACTGCCAACACCAAAATGAATTGCATGCATCAAACCATTCGCCAATCGTTGGATTACAGCTATGCACATCATATTCAGCGGCTCATGATCACGGGCAATTTTGCCTTGCTCACAGGCTTAAACCCCGATCAGGTCGATGCCTGGTACTTAGGTATTTATATTGACGCAATTGAGTGGGTTGAACAGCCCAATACCCGTGGCATGGCGCTATTTGCCGATGGCGGCCTCATTGCCACTAAACCTTATGCAGCCAGTGGCAACTACATTCATAAAATGAGTGACTATTGCAAGACTTGTCACTACAAGGTGAAGTTAAAAACGGAACACGATGCTTGCCCTTTTAATGCGCTGTATTGGCATTTTTTCGACAAGCATGCGTCACGATTTGAACGAAATCCGAGGATGGCATTTACGTACCGAAGCTGGCATAAACAAAGTGACAAACAGCGCCAAGCCTTGCTGCAAAAAGCAACCGAGCTGCTGTCTGACTTAGACTCTTTATAACAGCCCCAATGCGATTCACTCAAAGTCTGTTGCTGACACTACGAAGCAACGGCGCCATCAATAAATTCTACGAATTGCTGAGCGAGATCATTTCGGTCAAACGAATCTTTCGCCAAGTCTTTGCAGTTTTGCGACTGTACGTGCAGTGAGCTGCGTTTTGATAGGTCGATCAGAGCGTCAGCAAATGCATTGGCGTCCTCTGGCGTCACTGGCAAACCACAATCACGCTCTTTTATCAGTTCGCTCACCCAGCCCGGATAATTGCACACCACCGGCAAGCCAAGTGCGAGATAATCAAAGAACTTATTGGGCGATGTACCAAAGTAAAATTCTTTAATGTTTTGCAGTGTCATTAGCCCTACATCAGCATGGCGTAACTGCGCGAAGAGTGCTTTCTTAGGCAAAGGGTCTACGAAATGTACGTTCTTCAAAGCACGCTTCTGAGCCTGCTCTTGCAGCGCTTGTTTTTCACGTCCTGCACCTATGAGATATATCGCCACACGGTTGTCGCCTCGCTGTTGCAACACATCTGCAGTGTCTAACACGGCATCCAAACCATTGGCTCGGCCATGTGCGCCTGCAAACACGGCATTGAAGGTGTTCGCATCGAAGCAACTTTGATCTGCCGGCACTGGCTCCACGTCTGACAACTCGCGATCGCAACCATTAGGGATCATCGCAACAGGCGTATTCTTGGTGAGTTTGCGTGTGATGCCCTCTACCATTCCAGGCGAAAGTCCCACTAAACGATCAGCATTGCGGTACGCCAATGTTTCAAGAACATCCATACCTTTGAGGATAACGGGATTAGTGATGACGCCCATCGCTTTGGGAAGTTCAGGCCACAAATCACGCACCTCGAATACAAAAGGCTTACGACGAAACCATTTTGCAAACAAGCCGGGCAATGCCGCTGTGAGCGGTGTGCTGGTACAAAACACCGCATCATACTCTTCACGAAAAACAACCTTAATGCTGCGAAGTGCAAATTTGGCAAAAGTGGCAGAGCGCTGAAAAAAGTTGTGATTGTTGGCGTAAGTTAATTCGAATTCAATGACATCAATACCATCAACATCGCCTCGGCGCATGCCGTTAATGAATGGCGCGGTGAGTCCAGTATTGGCGACGTTGTATGAACCACAAACCATGGTGACTTCATGCCCAGCGGCAATTAATGCTCTGGCAAACTCATACGAACGAATGCCTGTGGCACCCGCAGGTGTTGAAAAATGTTGATGAAAGTACAACCACTTCATAGCCATTCCCTGTCAATTGTCATCAAATTACGTGCTTTGCCCGAACATCTTAACAATTATTAGAGACAACACGAATGTAAAATAAACAAGCAGATAGACAGGTCACATATCTTGAGACAGATTCGTTAGAAGTATCTCACGAGTGCTCTAACAACCGAGGCTTGAACTCAACGATATGAGACTTAACTTGAAACAGGCACCTTAGGGCTAAGTAAGCGTTTATGGCGGGGGAGAGTCCAACAATGTTCGTGAGATTCAAACCCTAGCTTGGCGTAATATTCATTTGCTGTTGGCGCTGCGAGTAATAGCAATTTGCAGTTTTCTCCAAGTTGTTGCTGAACTAAAACTTGAAGAGTGGTGCCGATGCCAACACCTTGAAACTCTGCATCTACGGCAAGATCCGACAGATAACATGCATAGTGAAAGTCAGTCATAGCACGCGCTATTCCCACTAACTGCGCGCCATTCCATGCGGTCGCGGTTAAATTGCTATTGTCGATCATCCCTTGAATGCATTGACGATCACGCACAGGGCGACGCTCTGCAAGACCTGATTTCTTGAGCAGATCGATAAACTGATCCACTGTAATTGAGGCATTGACGCGGTATTTAATAGACATGACTTCCTTGACCCTAGATGCAACTAAGCACTTCCGTATGGCTTAGTTGGTATACAAAAATAGCTGAACGTGACCGTTCTTGTTTTTATTGCTGAGCGGTAAAAATAGCACATGATGTAAGGGGTACAAGAAATGCCCCCCTAGAAGATATAAATAAGCCTAAAAATCCTTTTCATTGTCGCGAATAGTCCATGTTTAAAGCCCGACAATGCAGAAGCTTGGTGAAGCACCTCGCATGCAACACATGAGACTGAACGTTTGTATGTGAAGGCGCGTTGATGTTTGCCAGTCAGTATAAGGCACTTTAAAAGCTGGTCGAAACCCAACCGATACGCATACCCCCTCGAGCATAGCGCTCAACATAATCGACTTTTTTAAGAAGAATCAGCATTCGTTTTTCTCTGAGTGCGGTTGTATTTAATCAGCGCGTTATTTGATCTAAATCAATTTATCGGATAAAGTTTCAATAATTTCTGAAAGTTCAAAAAGATTACACATCATGACTATGTCGCCAAAAATTGAATCATTCGTTATGCACTTCGGTGAGATGGGTAGCCGTTGGGGATTTAATCGTACCGTGGGGCAAATTTACGCATTACTGGTCATTCACGAAGAGCCTTTAACCGCAAATGATATCGCCACAGCCCTGAGCATTAGCCGCGGCAATGTCAGTATGGGACTTAAAGAATTGCAATCTTGGCGCTTAGTTCACGTGAGCCACCAGCCGGGGGATCGTAAGGACTACTACAGCACCGCGGGTCAAATTTGGGATATGGCAAAAACCGTGTTCGAAGAGCGACGCAAACGCGAAATCGACCCTACTTTAAGCTTGCTCCGCGACCAACTGCTCGACACTGCGGCCAACCAAGAAGAAAAGTACGCTCAAGAACGGATGCGAGAAATTCATGACTTGCTCGAAGGCCTCACTCAGTGGTCCACGGAGCTTCATAGTATGTCACCGGAAACACTCCACAAATTGATGAAACTTGGCTCTGGTTTTAGCAAGGTGGTGGACATGAAGGACAGACTTTTAAATTCTAAAAACTCTTAACCCGCTCCATGCTGGAGGTTGCTATGCTTGACGCTTTTATGTTGTCGCGAATTCAGTTTGCCGCCAATATTAGCTTTCATATTCTATTTCCAACCATCACCATCGCGATGTGTTGGTTTCTGTGCTATTTCAAAATACGATTCGACCTCTCAGGCCATCCGGTATGGATGCGCGCCTATCGATTCTGGGTCAAGGTTTTTGCTCTCACATTCGCACTCGGTGTGGTGTCTGGCATCACCATGTCATTTCAATTTGGCACCAACTGGCCCGGATTTATGGAAACGGTGGGAAATATTGCCGGTCCCTTACTCGGGTATGAAGTACTCACCGCATTTTTCCTTGAAGCCACCTTTTTGGGTGTCATGTTATTTGGCATGAATCGAGTGCCAAATTGGCTACACACGGTATCGACTGTGTTAGTTGCGGTGGGCACAAGCTTATCGGCTTTTTGGATTTTGGCCCTCAACTCATGGATGCAAACTCCCGTTGGCTTTGAGATGCGAGATGGCGTCGCATTCCCCACAGATTGGTTCGAGATTATTTTTAACCCTTCTCTGCCCTATCGTTTGAGCCACATGCTGATTGCTTCAGGCTTGACCGCTTCTTTTTTTATTGCCGGTTTAAGCGCTTATCGAATACTCAAAGGAGATGCCAAAAAAGCACCCAAAGTCGCACTTAAAACGGCGCTTACAGTGGCCGCAATATTAGCGCCACTGCAAGCCTATGTGGGTGATTTGCACGGCTTAAACACACTCAAACATCAGCCACAGAAAATTGCAGCGATAGAAGCGGTATGGCATACCGAAAAAGGCGCGCCATTGGTGTTGTTCGGTATTCCGAATGAAGAGACTCGCCAAACGGACTACGCTATTGAGATACCTAAAGTTGCAAGCCTTATCCTTACCCATGAGTGGGATGGCGAACTCAAAGGGCTGAATGAATTTGAAGGCGCTCATCCGCCGGTAAAGCCACTATTTTTCGGATTTAGGATCATGGTCGCTATGGGCATGCTCATGCTCGCAACCGCTTGGCTTGGCTGCTGGTTTGTGTGGCGTAAGAACTCGATTCCGAGTTGGTTTTCTCGCATTTTAGTCGGTATGACATTCGCTGGGTGGGTGGCCACCCTAGCGGGCTGGTACGTCACCGAAATTGGTCGACAGCCTTGGCTGGTACAAGGCGTACTTAAAACCGCAGATGCTGTGACAACAACGCCGCCTTCGAATATAGCTATATCTCTTGCGCTATACCTGTCACTTTATACGGTGCTGATTGTGGCGTATTTACGCACATTGCTAGTGATGTCTAACCGAGCTGTTGAGTTGGAAGATTACACTATGCCTACTGCGACCGCAGAGGCGACTCCCATTGACATTCAGGAGGTGAAATCATGAGCGAAGCAGAATGGTTACCCATTGTGTTTGTGGGCCTCATGGGGCTTGCCGTTTTACTCTATGCCATTTTAGACGGTTACGATTTGGGCGTTGGCCTACTATTACCTAACGACAATGAGGCACAACGCGACCGTATGATCGCGTCCATTGGGCCTTTTTGGGATGCCAATGAAACCTGGCTAGTGTTAGCTATTGGGCTATTGCTCATTGCTTTTCCCGCAGCTCACAGCGAGATCATGTTGGAATTGTATCTGCCAATCGCAGTCATGCTCAGCGGTTTGATATTGCGCGGGGTGGCCTTTGATTTTCGCGCCAAAGTGGCATTGGATCACAAGCGCACATGGGACCACGTGTTCCGAATCGGTTCGCTCGTCACCAGCCTGTCTCAGGGGTATATGCTGGGGTTGTATGTGGTGGGTTTTGAAGATTCGTCTTCGGCCTTCGGCTTTGCGGCTCTCAGCGCCATTGGAGTGACGGCTGCCTATGCCTACATTGGCGCAGCATGGTTGGTGATGAAAACCGAAGGCGAACTGCAAATCAGAGCGGCAAAGTGGGGCCGACGCAGCGGTTGGTGTTGTTTGGCTGGTGTGCTAGCTGTATGTGCGGTCAATCCCGTTGTGAATCCAGCGGTATTTGATAAGTGGTTTACCTTCCCTTACATGCTGAACATGATGATGATCCCCGTGACATGTCTGGCCATGTTCGCCATTGTCGATCGAATTTTGGCTCGCGTACCACTGCCTGAAGATTTTGGCTGCTGGCTGCCATTTGTGGGAGCCGTGTTAATTTTTATTTTGTGCTTTCAGGGGCTGGCATTTAGCTTCTATCCGTACATTGTTCCGGGCAAAATGGACATATGGCAAGCTGCTAGTGCGCCAGAATCTCTAATGTTTATTTTATATGGGGCTGTTATCGTGGTGCCTGTCATCCTCATGTACACCGCATTTTCTTATCGGGTATTTTGGGGAAAAGCCACGGGCTTAAAATATTATTAAACTTTGAATTAAGTGCAGCCTCTACAACATGGCTGCACGTCTTCGTTTCATTAACAGAATGAGCTGGCTGTTGCCCTCACATCGATTGTTCATATGATTTATCAAGATGACTCTATCCGAATTGTACCTTTGGCGTTGCGCCACCAGCGTATGTACGTTGACCTATATACAGATACCCAAACCATGGCTCATATTGGCAAAGTATCTAGTTCGTCAACCTCACAACGCGCATTTCAAACACTGATCTTGGCTTCCCAACAAATTCCCGTTACACGTCATCACTTTGCCGTTGAGCAATGTGCAACTAGCCACGCCGTTGGATTGGCGACTTTGTATCAATGCAAACATGACCCTAACGCAGCCGAATACGGCATTATGCTCAAGCGCGAAGCGCATGGTAACGGCACAGCACGAATCGTCACACAACAAGTCGCTTTACACGCATTTGACACAATTGGTTTTAAAATCATTGGCGTAGTCATTAATCCAGAAAATCGAGCCTCGGTGGCACTCGCTCGACGTGTCGGTTATCAGCCATTGAGCCACCCACTTCATATTTCACAGTCTGATTGTAATTGGGCTTTGACAAGAGCCCAGCTTTAAAAGTAAGCACTCTGTGCGTTCATCATAACTTTTAAAAAAACAACGCCTCCCGATGTAGCTTTTAGGTTTATTGGGTTGGCTCCCTGTTTCTGAAACGGTATGATTCAAACATAAAGTTACAAACTGTTAACTGTGAGTTGTCCATGCCTCGGCAAGGTTCATTAGTATGCATTAGCTTAGGAATGCGATTAGCAGGGCATATCAGCCCTGTGTCTAAAAGCCATCTCGAAAAAGCAGATGTTGTTTTCAGTGCTATATCTGATGGCGTTACTGAACTTTGGTTACAAGAGCTTCACCCCAATGTCATTAGCCTTCAACAGTACTACCAAGAAGGCAAATCACGAAAAGTCACCTATCAACAAATGGTCGACGCCATGGTTTCAGCTGTGCGCGATGGTCACCGCGTTGTGGGTGCCTTTTATGGACATGCAGGAGTCTTCACTTACCCTTCACACAAAGCCATTCAAATTTGTCGAAATGAAGGTTTTGAAGCCCATATGGAGCCTGGAATCTCTGCTGAAGACTGCTTGTATGCTGATGCAGGTATCGATCCCGGAAAATATGGTTGCCAAAGTTATGAAGCCAGTCAATTCATGTTTTATCAGCGGATCATTGATCCCTCAGCCTATTTAATTTTGTGGCAAGTGGGCGTCACCGGAGACAAGTCATTAGCGCGATTTAGCACGCACCAAGACTATTTAGCTGTTTTAGTTGAACTGCTCAGAGCGCATTACCCGAGCGAACATCAAGTCATGTTATATGAGGCCGCAACCTTACCCATATATGAAACTCGGATGGAATGGGTGACGCTAGATGCTTTACCTAAGGCACAAATGCATCTTCATACAACATTGATGGTGCCGCCATCAGTAAAGCTTAAATCCAATACTGAAATACTTGAGCGATTAGGTAAGATAGCGGAAGCATTCGATTAGAAATTGATCCGTCACCCTAAATTTTTAACCCGAGTGCTATGAATACCAGTAGCATCTAGCAACGACCTAAGGAAAAGATATGTCTAATCTACTTAGTTTTATGATCGAAACAAGCGAAGCAGGGCTCAGCCGCGAGGAATTTTTCGCTGCAATTGAAAACTCTGACCTAACAGAAGCAGAACAAGCCGTTGTCCGCTCTGGCGATATCAATGCAATCTCTGACCTATTGGGAACTCAACCCAAAATTGTTTGCTGTATCGTTCAACCCGAGCCGGATGAAGACGAAGAGCAAGAAGAAGACGAGACTAAAAAAGCTGCAAATGCTTAATCAATATTTCTCTTCAATCACACCCAGCATCTTAGCGATGCTGGTGTTTTTCTGTTCGCTCACAACGAGTGCGACAGAGGCAGGGGTGGGCCTGCATCAATACAGTGTCGAACAGTTACTCACGGCCACTGAAAACATTCGTTTGAAAGATCCAAGCAAAGCTCGCCAAAACATTGATTTTTTTGCAAATCAATGGTCCTAAACTCAACACATCACAACAAGATAGACTCCGATATTTAGACGGTTATTTAAACCTCGTGGAAGGGACCTACGAGGATGGCATTGTCATCTTGAAGACGCTTCATGAAGAATCTAACAACACTGATATCAAAACCCGCTCGGCGCTCACTATCGCCAATCACTACTCGTTATATCGCAATTACCCTGAAGCACTTCAGTATCTTCGGTTAGCCACTTCGTTTCTGCACAAAGCAACCGACCCTGAACTTCAATATATGAATAACTACATCAATGGCTTCTTATATCTGAGCGTCGCGATTGAGAATATTGCCAACGAACATATTGAACAACTCACTCAAGTCGATGTTCCTTCGCGCTGGCAATGCTTGGGCTACCAACTTCGCTTGAAAAGTATTTCTCGTGCCGAGCATGCCGACCTCAATGAAGTTTCAACATTACATTCAACCGCTCATCAGTCATGCGATGACGCGCAAGAGCCTTTGGTAACCTTTACGATTCAGCAATATTACGTCAAAACTCTGATCAAAAACGGCGCTTGGATCTACGCTAAAGAACAATTGCTTCTTACCCAGCCCAGTGATTTGCCGGGCAACTACCCCCTACTCAGTGCTACTTATTACATCCACTTAGCTCAAACGAAAGCGTTTGAAGAGCACTATACCGAAGCCGAAGATCTGATTTTAAGAGGCTTGGATTATCTGCCAGAGGGGTCATTCAATGAAATTGAAGCCACTGCCTATGCCACGCTATACGACATTGCTAATTCACAAAATGATTATCAAAAAGCCATTAAATACTACAAACAATATTCCGACGCCAATACCGCTAATTTAAATGTACAGCGCAATAGTATTCTGGCATTTAATATGGCGCAGCAGCACCTTGATCAAAAGAATCAGCTCATTCAAAACCTAAGTATCGAAAACCTCAAACTTTCCATTGAAAATAACTTATTAAACCCTAACAGCTGGGCTTTTAAGCTCTTGATGAGCATCATTTTTGCGCTATTTTTATGCGTTGTTTTTTACATTGTGGTGATGCGGGCACGTCATCAAGAGAAGTTACGACATTCAAAATACGACATTCTCACCGGCATGGCGCAACGCGATTTATTTGAAACTCTTGCTGACCAAGCTGTTCAGCAGTGTACCAAAACCAATGATGAGCTTTGCGTGGTTGTGATGGACCTCGATCATTTCAAACAAGTGAACGATCAGTTCGGTCATGCGACTGGTGATTGGGTATTGTCCGAGGTAAGTAAAATCATTGAACGTACATTTCGCTCTACTGATATTAAAGGGCGCTTGGGCGGTGAAGAGTTTGTGATATTAATGCCGCATTGCCGCATATTCAGTGCCGAACGCATTGCAAGTAACTGTCTTGAAGCGCTCAGAGCTTTGAACACCCAGCGTAGCGGTTATGAATTTGATGTGACGGCATCGATCGGCATCACCTCGAACAAAATTTCAGGTGCTCAAGTCAAAATGCTTATTGATGATGCCGACAAGGCGATGTACCAAGCCAAGCGAGATGGCAGAAACCGTGCACAACTATTTCATGCGGGAATAGTCCACGAGGCAGACCGAAACGAGAGCAACGAAGCCATCCCCTCCAGCTCTTCTTAACTACAGTAAATAAAAAAGGGATTGCATGTATGCCATGTAATCCCTTTTCGTCACTTTAGCCATCAGCAGCTGAACACTTGCTCGCCTGCCACCCAGGTTTGAGAAATATTAAGTGTTTCATCAAGCACAACTAGATTTGCAATGTGCCCAGCCAATACGCTACCGAATTTATCCGACATATGGAGGCTTCTGGCAGCCGACAAACTGGCCATACGCAGTGCACTTTCAAGTCTAATCTGTGCTCCATTCACCGCTCCTTTAACCGCTTCGTCCATGGTCAAGGCCGAGCCGCCAATGGTGCCTTGCCCATCCACACATTTTCCGTCGCGTACCCAAACCTTGGTATTCACAAAGGTAAAGCTGTCTATGTTAGCTCCCGCAGCTGCCGTTGCATCGGTCACTAAAACCAATCGCTCTCCAAGCATATGATAGGCCATTGCCACATTACTAAACGCTACATGATGGCCGTCTGCAATAATGCCGCAGAATATGTCGTCTGTGATCAAACTCTGTCCTGCTAACCCCGGCTCACGTCCAGTGATGGGAGGCATTGCATTGTATAAATGCGTGACAAAACCCGCTCCGGCATCAAAACCCTGTTTTGCCTGCTGTGCGCTAGCAAGGCTATGCCCCAAAGACACTAAAATGCCTGCTTCGGTCAGCTGTTGAATCACCTCCAATCCTGCTATTTCCGGGGCTAAAGTGACCTTCTTAACCACATCAGCATGAGCACAAATATAGCGCAATAGATCCATCGAAGGCGGACGAACATAATCAATGTCATGAATACCTTTGCGGCCAGGATTCAACCATGGGCCTTCGAGGTGCAACCCCAATACACTTTCAGGCATTTCGATCATGGCTTGTTTGGTCGCTGCAATTGCTTGCTCAATCGTAGCGTCACTACTTGTAATTAAAGTGGGCAGAAAACTAGTGCAGCCGAATCGAATATTTGTTTGATGCATGGTTCGCAACGTGTTGATGGTAGGGTCGTCATTGAACATTACCCCGCCGCAACCGTTCAATTGAAGATCGATATAGCCGGCTGCCAAATACTCGCCGTTCAGATCAACAATCACACTGCTGGTTTGCAAATATGCGGGGAAAGACTCCAATGGCGCAATCTTGCTAATCCATTGATGCTCAATCAATACTGCTAACCCTTCACTGAAACTTGGTGATTGGCCTGGAATGCAGAAATTAGTCAAAAGTCTCATTCATTTATTCCTGTTCAACGGCAAGCCAATCTGCAATATTTTGCTGCTCAAGTTGTTGAAAGTAATTCACTGTTTTCACTTTTAACTCTTGGGTTGCAGCGGCATCACAAACCATGATGCCACGTCGATGGGTTTGCAGCGCAGAAATCGTCCACATGTGATTAACAGAGCCTTCAACCGCAGCATGCACGGCTAATGCTTTTTGGTGGCCATTCGCCAAAATTACCACTTCTTGTGCATCCATCACTGTTCCCACGCCTACCGTCAGAGCAAGTTTTGGCACCAAACTCATGTCACCATCGAAAAAGCGTGAATTGACGATACGGGTGTCTTCGGTCAAAGTTTTAATACGCGTGCGCGACGACAAACTAGAGCCGGGCTCATTGAATGCCAAATGGCCGTCAGTGCCCACACCACCTAAAAATAAATGGATGCCTCCAACGGCAGAAATTTTATCTTCGTAGCGTTGGCATTCTGCTTCCAAATCGCCCGCATTACCATTCAATAAATTAATATTTTCTTTTTTAATATCAACATGATCAAATAAATTTTGATGCATAAATACGCGATAACTTTCAGGGTGACCCTCGGGCATTCCAACATACTCATCCATATTGAATGTGACGACATGCGCAAAGCTCAACAGCCCTTGTTGATGAAGTTTAATCAAGTGTTTATAGGTAGCCAACGGCGTACTTCCCGTAGGTAACCCCATCACAAACGGGCGATCTACAGTGGGTTTAAATGCCTGAATACGATTGGCAATGTGGCGCGCTGCCCAACGACCAATTTGGTCACTGTCGTTTAGAGTAATCAATCGCATGCTGTTGTCCTGTCGGCGCGCAATGAAATGATGCGCAGTGTTGTTACTGTATAAAACAGTCTAACAGACATTATTTTACCGCGTGAATTATGATTGATTATTTGGTGACTTCGATCATAAAAACAACCCTGATATGACAAAATTTAGTTATTTTCATAGGCACCTTATTTTTTCTTGTAAAATATGACGTATATTCAAGTCATCAACAAAGCGTATACATAGAACTCGTGTACGACGACGATAAGGCAGTCTCAAGAGTGAATATATTTGGTTACTTACAAAAGTTAGGTAAAGCGTTAATGCTCCCGATCGCAACGCTTCCTGTCGCAGCTATTTTGCTCCGTCTAGGGCAGCCCGATATGTTGGACATTGCTTTCATGGCGAAAGCCGGTGGCTCTATTTTTGATCAATTACCCCTTCTATTTGCCATCGGTATTGCGATTGGCCTATCTAAAGATGGTTCAGGAGCGGCAGCTCTGGCTGGAGCCGCAGGTTACTTTGTATTGACCGCTGCTGCTTCGACCATTAACGACACCATAAATATGTCATTTTTCGGGGGTATCGTCGCTGGTGTAACCGCTGGACACACCTATAATCGCTTTCATTCACAACGACTGCCCGAATATCTTGCATTCTTTGCTGGAAAACGCCTCGTTCCGATTATGACGGGACTAATCACACTCGTTCTAGCATGGATCGCTGGACATGTTTGGCCTGCAATCCAATTAGGTATCGATACCTTTGGCCACCAAATCGCAAACTCAGGTGCCATTGGGCAATTCATATATGGCACTTTAAACCGAGCATTGATCCCAATTGGCCTCCACCATGTGTTGAATTCCATTTTTTGGTTTGGTTTAGGAGATTTTACCAATGCAGCAGGCGAATTAGTGAAAGGCGACTTACCTCGATTTTTTGCCGGTGATCCAAGCGCTGGTCGCTTTATGGTTGGGTTTTACCCCGTCATGATGTTCGGCCTACCTGCCGCAGCTTTGGCCATGTACTTAGCAGCTCCAGTGAGTCGCAGACCTGCGGTAGGCGGAATGTTATTGAGCTTGGGTTTAACAAGTATGCTTACCGGTGTCACCGAGCCGCTCGAATTTATGTTTGTATTCTTGGCACCTGCCCTCTATGCCGTTCATGCAATTCTGACAGGCGTAGCAATGGTAGTGACCAATAGCTTGGGCGTGCTTCATGGTTTTGGTTTTTCCGCGGGTATGTTCGACTTTATTTTGAATTGGGGACTCGCCACCAAGCCGAGCATATTATTGGTGGTTGGCCCCTTATTCGGTGTGATTTATTTTTGTACCTTTTACTTTGGCATTCAGTGTTTCAATTTCAGCACACCTGGACGAGAGAGCGAATCACCCGTGCATACCGCAGCGTCTGATGCCATCCGTTTTACCAAAGTCCTTGGTGGTCCCAACAACATTAACCAACTGACAAGTTGCATCACGCGCATTCGAGCACAAGTAGTGGACCCGCGCTTGATTGATGAAAATGTGGCGCGTGAAGCCGGGGTAAAAGGCATTATTACCAACTCTAACAACACAGTGCAGCTCGTTATTGGTAAAGGGGCTCCCGCGATTGTTGACGACATGCAACACCTCCCCTCAAACATTGATTGGACAAACATAGAAACAGCGCAACCCAACACGAGTGTTCCTATTGAAACGCAAACACAGTCAGCGCCACCTTCATCATCGACGAACCAAGCCGCAGACTATTTGGCTGCTCTTGGTGGACACGCCAATATAAAGCAAATTGGGGCTTGTATAACCCGTTTAAGGTTGCAGGTTTACGATACACAGATTATTAGCGACGACGAACTCAAAAAAATAGGCGCGCAGGGTGTCGTTAGAATTGGAGATGACAATATTCAGGTGATTATAGGCCCACTGGCGGAAGTGATTGCAGCAGAAATGCAGGCACTTGAGACCTAACTCAATTTAGGCTCGGTATCGACTCACAAAAAAGCCTGCATCAACGCAAGCTTCTTATGATTATTCATTTCAACACAGTAGTGTGTCATTGTGCTAGCTCACCAAAACTTGGGAAGACGCTGCTGACTTAGTGCTATTGCCTGAATAAGGAACTGACATGTGCCATTGCCCTTGATGCCGCACCTTGGATAACTTGTAAGGACGTTCGTCTGGAATCAACATCTGATAACTTTGGCAATCACCACTGATACGAATACATGCCATATGTGCAGAATATATATTGATTTGCCAACTTGATTGCATTTCAAAATCTCCTCGTAAGGTGGATGACAAGTGAATTTGTCGACAGTATTTATGACCTCGATGGAATTTTGCTCACAGCTGAATTAAATATACGATTGATCGAGATCAAATAGTGCCCAGCGATTGGCAATAATCACGTAGAATGCTAGCCTTACGCGCTTGTTAGAAACGTCCCAGCATGGAGACAGGTGATGACGGCAAATCGTGGGTCTTTAATTATAGTCTCTGCTCCGAGCGGCGCAGGTAAATCTAGTCTTATTTCTGCACTTATTGAAGCATTAGGAACCAATCGAGTCCAAGTGTCGGTGTCTCATACCACCCGAGCCCCTCGCCCAGGCGAGATAGATGGGCAACACTATCACTTTGTGTCACACCAAGAGTTTCACGCACTCATTGAGCAAGGTGTATTCTTCGAATATGCCGAAGTGTTTGGTCATTACTATGGCACCAGCTGCCAAGCCATTGAGCAACAACTTAATAACGGCATTGATGTGATGCTCGACATTGATTGGCAAGGCGCTCAACAAATTCGCAAGCAAGTGAACGATTCTGTCAGCGTGTTCATTTTGCCCCCATCAAGCGCTGAGCTTGAAAGCCGATTGCGAAACCGAGGCCAAGACAGCGACGAAATCATCGCGGGGCGCATGGCCAAAGCACAGGCCGAAATGTCACATTTCAACGAATACGATTACATCATCGTCAACGACAATTTCGAGCATGCATTGGCCGATATGCGCAATGTTGTGGCCAGTGCAAGACTCCGTCTGGCTGGACAATTACAGCGCCACAAAGTTATGCTCAATGAATTACTGGCGGAAGGCGTCTGATTTAGGTAGAATTCCGTCCCTTTTTTAATCTTTTGGAGGCCGCTATGGCTCGCGTTACCGTTGAAGATGCAGTCGATCAAATCGGCAACCGTTTTGATCTTGTTCTAGTTGCAGCACGTCGTGCACGCCAACTTGCTACCGGTGGTAAAGAACCACTTGTTGATGCAGACAATGATAAACCTACAGTTTTAGCACTGCGTGAAATTGAAGAAGGCTTAATCACAGCAGCCTCTTTGGACGCAGACCACGTTCGTGAACAGCAAGAACAAGAAGCGGCTGAAATCGCATCTGTTTCTGCTATTAATCACGGCGGCTTCTAATTTAAAGTATTGATGCGGGGTGGCGTTTGTACCTGTTTGAGAGTCTGAAACAGCAGATTTCTGAATACCTAGACGCAGATCAAGTTGCGCAGGTAGAAAGAGCCTATATCGCAAGTCGCGATGCTCACCAAGGTCAAACTCGTTCGAGTGGCGAACCTTACGTCACACACCCCGTAGCAGTCACTCGTATTCTGGCCGACATGCGGCTAGATCACGAGGCGCTCATGGCAGCCCTGCTGCATGACGTGATCGAAGACACCACTCTGACCAAAGAAGATCTTGCAGAGCAGTTTAATTCAACTGTCGCAGAGCTTGTGGAAGGTGTCTCGAAACTCGACAAAATCCAATTCGATTCCCGCGAAGAAGCACAAGCCGAAAACTTCCAAAAAATGGTCATGGCCATGGTGGTGGATATTCGAGTCATTCTCATTAAGTTGGCTGACCGAACCCACAACATGCGAACCATTTTTGCGTTGCGCCCTGATAAGCGTCGACGCATTGCCCGCGAAACCCTCGAAATTTACTCTCCCATTGCGAACCGACTCGGTATTCACAATATTAAGAATGAATTGGAAGACTTAGGCTTCGAGGCCCAATATCCAATGCGCCACCGCGTATTAGGGGAAGTGGTAAAACGCGAACGCGGCAATCGTAAACAGCTGACTAAAAGCATCGAAAAAGATATTTCCGGACGAATTTCTGAAGCCGGAATCTCGGCACAAGTTAAAGGCCGAGAAAAGCATCTTTATAGCATCTATCAAAAGATGCGCAGCAAAGAGCTGCCTTTCACTGAAGTGATGGATATTTATGCTTTCCGAGTCATCGTAGACGACATTGATACCTGCTATCGCGCGCTTGGGCTAATTCATAGCTTATTTAAACCAAAACCTGGACGCTTTAAGGATTACATTGCTATTCCAAAAGCCAATGGCTATCAAAGTTTACATACCTCGCTTATGGGGCCACATGGCGTGCCCGTTGAAGTACAAATTCGTACCGAGCACATGGACCAGATGGCCGACAGAGGCGTAGCTGCACATTGGCTTTACAAGAAAGATAGCGACTCCACCGGCACCACTGCTCAAGTGCGCGCACGCCGATGGATGCAGAGTTTGCTCGAATTACAGCAAAGTGCCGGCAGCTCCTTTGAATTTGTTGAAAGCGTTAAGTCGGACTTGTTCCCCGATGAAATATATTGCTTTACCCCAGATGGCCGTATTCTTGAGTTACCTGAAGGTGCCACAGCAGTAGACTTCGCCTATGCGGTTCATACCGATGTGGGCAATACCTGCGTTGGCGCGCGAGTAGATCGCCAGCCCTACCCAATCAGTCAGCCGCTTTCTACAGGCCAAACGATCGAGATTATAACGGCGAAAAGTGCGCGCCCAAACGCCGCGTGGCTTAACTTTGTGGTGACTAGTCGCGCCCGAGTGAAAATTCGTCAATATCTTAAAAATTTGCAGTCAAAAGAAGCACGTAAGCTCGGTATGCGCTTGCTAACACATGCTTTGGGCTCACAAAAAACACTGAATGATTTTCCTGAAGAGACTGTTGAGCAACTTCTCGCGGAGTACAAAGTCGGCAGTATTGACGACCTGTTAACCGACATTGGGCTAGGAAAAGTCATGAGTCTCATGGTTGCCAAGCGATTGGATGGCGACATTAAGGTTAACAGCAGCAAGCGCAAACGCCTGCCTATTTTAGGCGCTGAAGGTGTGCTCACCACGTTTGCTAAATGTTGTCGCCCTATCCCTGGCGATGCCATTATTGCCTACATGAGCAAAGACAAAGGCCTTGTGGTGCATCACGAACAATGCAGCAATGTACGCGGTTATCAAAAGGAACCTGACAAATATATTCCGGTCCATTGGGATAGTGAATATGACGGCACCGATGAGTTCATCACCGAATTACGCGTAGATATGGTGAACCACCAAGGTGCACTCGCTACGCTCACCAGCATTGTTGCCAATAGTGGATCGAACATTCAAGCAATCAGCAGTGAAGAAAAAGATGGTCGTATTTACGTCATCAATATGGTGCTCACCACTTCAAATCGTGTTCAGCTTGCCAATGTGATGCGCCGCATCCGTGTGATGCCCGACGTGCAACGAATTACCCGTAATCGAAACTAACCTCAGGATCAGGAAGCATCATGAGCAAAACCATTATTTCAACCGACGCAGCACCCGCTGCCATTGGTACTTATTCTCAAGCCGTTAACCATAACGGCACTGTGTATTTATCAGGCCAGATCCCATTGGTTGCTGAAACAATGGAACTCATCAGCGATGATTTCGAACAGCAAACAGTGCAAGTGTTTGAAAACCTCAAGGCGGTTATGGCCGCAGCGGGCGGTACTTTAGACGACATGTGTAAAGTTAATATCTATCTGACAGATCTCAGCAATTTCGCCACCGTCAATGAAGTCATGGCGCGTTACTTTGCTCAGCCTTACCCTGCTCGTGCAGCCATTGGCATTGGTCAATTGCCGCGTGGTGCACAGGTTGAAATCGACGGCATCGCAGCCGTTTAAGTATACAAATCGCAGTTATCTTTTAGCGCAGCTTCGGCTGCGTTTTTGTTCTTCCCTTCACCGTTTCATTATTCATTTTTGTTCGAGATTTCCCATGGCTACACCCCGCTTTCATCGACTGAACTCCATTTTAGATCGCCGCCAAATGGATTTGACCGTGTGCATGGAACATGTCAATAAACCGCATAATTTGTCGGCTGTCGTGCGCACCGCCGATGCAGTTGGTGTTCATGATTTACACGCAATCTGGGAAGATTCCGAGCTCAAGCGTTCCAACTTCTACAGCTCAGGCAGTAATAATTGGACTCGAATCCATCGCCATGTGGATATCGAAACCGCTATTTCTACATTAAAAGCACAGAACATGCAGGTGTTGGCCACTCATTTGTCGGATAACTCGGTGGATTTTCGCGATATCGACTACGCCAAACCCACCGCAATCTTACTCGGCACCGAACGTTTTGGAATATCTCAAACAGCTCTGGATTTATCCGATCAGCACATAGTGATTCCAATGATGGGCATGGTGCAGTCACTTAATGTGTCGGTTGCAAGCGCGCTCATCTTGTACGAAGCACAGCGCCAACGTGACATTGCGGGTATGTATCAGCAACCGCCAAAAATCGAATATGAAGAGCGCCAACGATTGTTGTTTGAAGGCTGCCATGAAGCGTTGTTTCGACGGTGCCGACAAAAAGGATTGCCATTCCCAGTCATCGATGACCAGGGGGAAGTTTGTGCCAGTGAAGACTGGTGGGCCAGCATGCGCAGCTAGTCGAATAGTGAAATAACGGGCTCTCTTTCATACTGATAATTTATACAGTAGACTGACATACATGTTCGCCTTTGGAAAACTATGGTTTGTCGACCCAAACGTTAGCAAAGCTTCCGCTTACACACCTCAAAGGTGTCGGTAAAAGCCTCGCCGAAAAGCTGGCTAAGTTGCATTTAAACTCGGTTCAGGACTTGTTGTTTCACCTACCGCTCAGGTATGAAGATCGAACCCGAGTTTTTGCAATTGACAGCCTTTTACCAGGCCAAACAGGTACTATCTTTGGCGAAATAGTAAACGCCGACTTACGCTTTGGCCGCCGCCGTACTTTAATTGTTCAAGTGCGTGATGGTTCAGGCACCATCACACTTCGTTTCTTCACATTCAGCGCTGCTCAGAAACAGGCATTCGTAGCTGGCCGTTCAATTCGCTGCTTTGGCGAAGCCAAACGTGGCCCTTCGGGCATTGAAATGGTTCACCCTGAATATAAAGTCACCGAAGACAGCACTGCAGATATCGACGTTGAAGACAGCTTCACACCTGTGTATCCCACAACGGAGGGATTACGGCAGGCAAGTTTAAGAAAGTTAACGGACCAAGCGCTCGAAAGCCTACGACGGCATCCACTACCCGAATTACTACCCGACGGTCTCTATCAAAGCCAAATTAGCCTCAATGAAGCGGTAATGTTATTGCATCGACCGAGCGCAGAGGTGTCGCAACAGACGCTGTTAGACGGAGAGCACCCAGCCCAGCAGCGATTGATCATTGAAGAGCTACTCGCACATAACTTGAGTGTTCAAAAAGTAAGATTGCAAAGCGATACTACCCAAGCCGTTTCTTTACCTCAGAGCTCTCAGTTAGCCCCCCAATTTTTAGCCCAATTATCATTTAGACCAACTGGGGCACAGCAACGCGTAGTTCGAGAAATCCAAACCGATTTAGCGAGGCCCCATCCGATGATGCGGTTAGTGCAGGGGGACGTTGGTTCGGGCAAAACACTGGTAGCAGCACTCGCGGCACTTAGTGCGCTTGAGCAAGGTTACCAAGTGGCTTTAATGGCCCCAACAGAACTACTAGCCGAACAACATGCAGTGAATTTTGCACAATGGCTTCAGCCATTGGCCATTGAGCTTGTATGGCTGGCGGGGAAAACCAAAGGTAAACAACGCCAAGCGGCACTCGACAGCATTGCCTCGGGTAGCGGCCAAATGGTTGTAGGTACACATGCATTATTCCAAGATCAGGTTGAATTTAAAAATTTGGCATTGGTAATTATCGACGAACAGCATCGATTTGGCGTCCATCAGCGTCTAACTCTTCGTGAAAAAGGGATCGCACAAGGTATTGCCCCTCATCAACTCATTATGACAGCTACGCCCATTCCAAGAACCTTGGCCATGACGGCCTATGCCGATCTAGATACCTCGGTCATAGATGAACTTCCCCCTGGTAGAACACCTGTTGGTACCGTTGCATTGCCCGACACCCGACGCGATTTAGTGATTGAGCGAATTCATTCGGCCTGCACCGTCGATAATCGCCAAGCTTATTGGGTATGCACCCTGATAGAAGAATCTGACGTACTTGAAGCTCAAGCCGCAGAAGATGCCGCAGCCGAACTTAAAGAAGCCTTACCGTCGCTACGCATTGGCTTGGTTCATGGCCGAATGAAGCCTGCAGAAAAAAAGTCGATCATGGATAAGTTCAAGCTTGGCGAGTTAGATTTACTGGTGGCCACGACTGTCATTGAGGTTGGAGTTGATATTCCCAACGCCAGCTTAATGGTGATTGAAAACCCTGAGCGGCTTGGTTTAGCGCAGCTCCATCAGCTTCGTGGTCGTGTAGGGCGCGGCTCAGTCGCAAGCCATTGTGTGCTTCTCTATAAAGCTCCTCTTTCAAAAACAGCGACAAAGCGCCTTGCGGTGTTGCGCGAATCCAACGATGGTTTCTTGATCGCAGAGCGCGATTTAGAAATTAGAGGTCCAGGAGAAATATTGGGGACTCGCCAAACAGGCTTAGCTGAATTGAAAATTGCAGATTTAGTGCGCGACCAAGCGCTGATACCATTAGTTCAGCAGTTGTCTGGGAATATAGTACAGAACTACCCTAGCCACGTTGAACCATTAATAGAACGTTGGATGGGGGAACGCGTTCACTTTGGCAATGCTTAACTAGATATCCGCACCGTCTTTGTAATTTACAGACAACAAAAAGCCCCATCTGAAGGGGCTTAATACAGCATTTTCAAGAATTAAGATTCTTGTTGAACAACGACTGTGTGACGACGACGTGAACGGCGACCGTAACCAGAGCTGTAACTACCTTTTACACCGAAAATATTCATATTTTCTCTCCCGTCTGCATGTTTACTTTCTGACTCAAATTATATACCCAAAAGTGACTTACGTCACACTTTTTTGTAATTATTTTTCTTTAATCAAAAATTAATGTGATCTGAAGCACTTAAACTTCAAGCATAATGGAAGTGAAAGCTCCAAATCCAAACGGCGAAAAAAACGACAATAATTTGATAGAAAATAGGCTCAGAACAGGACTCCTAATGCGATTGAAATTATGAGAAAGAAATAAAACACGAATTTCAGACAACAAAAAGCCCCATCTAAAGGGGCTTAGTACAGCGTTTTCAAGAATTAAGATTCTTGTTGAACAACTACTGTGTGACGACGACGTGAACGGCGACCGTAACCAGAGCTGTAACTACCTTTTACACCGAAAATATTCATATTTTCTCTCCCGTCTGCAAGTTTACTTTCTGACTCAAAGTATATACCCAAAAGTGACATGCGTCACACTTTTTTGAGATTTATTTTCAAAAACCACGCTTTTAACGTGATCCATATCACCTTAACTCAAAAATAAAAGGGAGCCTTCACCTGATCACAAAAATACAATTAGAGTGAAATTATGAGTCACTAGTAACGAATATATTGTGCGCATGTGCAGCGGAGGGAAAGTTTTAAGAATGTGGCAATGATGAATTTCAGACAACAAAAAGCCCCATCAAAAGGGGCTTAGAACAGCGAAGGGCTAACCTTCTTGCTGAACAACAACTGTGTGACGACGACGTGAACGACGACCGTAACCAGAACTGTAACTACCTTTAACACCGAAAATATTCATATTTGATTCTCCATTTGCTTTTCTCTATTTTCTGGTGATAAGTATAAAACAAAATTTGACATTCGTCACACTTTTTTTGTAATTAAATTACACAAAACCATCAATAAAGGTGATTCAGATCACCCCCCTCTTCAAGGCTTAGTCTGTTAGCATTTCTGCTAGCGTTGGTGGCGGGTTAATGAGCCGGAAGTCACTGTATTTTTGAATGTTATTCTGGCTAAAAGCATTCACGCCGTTGAGCTGGGCGGTTAAACGCGTTGCAATTTCTTGCGGCACAACAAACCCTTTCACTTGATCAAACTTCATTTCTAATTCAAATGCGGAAAACTTTAAGCCAGATGCGCTCATCACAGGCTCTTTAGCAGATATGCGCAATCGAGTGACGTATTGGTGCTGAATATCAAACCAAAGCTTGCCGTCAAAACCTTGCTGGTCGATGAAATTAGGCATGTTGGGAGTAAACGAATAGACTGATTTTTTTTCGTTGTTCTGTAATAAGTTAAGACTATTGGGCTGAACTAGGCGTGTAAGCTGGCTTTGCGATTTGTACTGACCCGAATCTATGTACTTTTGTAAAAATGACCACTGCGTTTCAATATTCGGCACTTCACCATTGAGTTCAACCAAGCTCCACCCTGCAAATTCAGATTGCTGCGGGTTATGTCTCAATACACGCGTCAAATCATTCGATGTTAAAGTCCGCGTGTATTGCCAACGATCAAGTTCGACTTCATCAATCATTTTAAGGCTGTGACTGATGTCTTGAGTGTTCGCCTGCGCGGAGCATACGCATAGACATAAAGTTAAAGTTGCGAAAAAATAGCGCAACCACAATGCAGATTGAAATTGCTTTAGCAAGAAGTACATATAATGAATTGAGCACGTCACAAAATGTTGGCTTGAGTTTAGAGCAACCATTATTGAATGTCAGACTTTATCCGTCAGTTATTGCTCAAACGGCAATGTGCCTTGGGAGTTTTCCATTGGATCAGTAAATGATTCGTCAGAAGCCGGATACAAGATGAATTTGCCAGTAAATTGTGCTGCCAACTGCTCACCGGAGTATAAATTAACAGGAACTTTCATGACCACTTTCTTATCACGAATCAGCGGCCAAATACTGCCTTCAATTTCCTTACGACTGGCTTCTGCTACCGCGTGTCCAACCACTGAACTCACGTAACGAATATCGCCATTTACCAACATAATACGTGCAGTAATATTACGCTCTTTGAGCATCAAGTAGAGCAACCCCCACCCTGTTAAACATCCCATGGCATAGAGGCTGCCAGCAAACATTCCGCCGTGCAGATTTACGTTAGGAGTCACAGGCGCAGTGACCTTCAAAGATTCCCCCGTGTAATCATCAACAGTCACTCCCATTTGCGCACTCAACGGGATTTGATCGCGCCACATTGCCGCCAACGAGTCACACCATTCACCATAGCTGCGATTAGTTGACTTAGGCGTAATATCCTTTTGCATCTGTTGATGTTTAATTTTACCAAAATGAGTAGGCCCCTCGCCCACTGGGTGATACCCATTTTTTAGGTAAAAAGGGACCGCAGGAATACGCGCATTCATCATCATGCGTTTTACTTCTTTTGAACGGGCTAAGTCTTCTAAGGCAGCGATCATGCTAGAGCCAATGCCTTTACCTCGGTGTGCATCAGACACTGCCATGTAACGAATTTGCGCCTCATCTGCGCTAATTTGGTACAATCGGCCCACCGCGATTGGCTGACTACTCTTATCGAGAATCATCCGATGTTCGCTATACTGGTCGTATTCGTCTTTTTCAGAACCTTTAGGCAGATTAAAAGGCGAACGAAGCTGCTCCCAACGAAATTGGTAGTAGCGTTCATAATCTTCTTCGCTAACCGGTTCAATGACCTGATACATTCAGAAATCCTAGTTTTCTTAATTCTTACACCACTAATAGGACACTTTCTGTGGCAAAAAATTCATGGCAACACGCCACTCGGTACGGCAACATCACTCGTCTCATTCACCAAGACGGCCAATGTATTAAGGTTAAAGAGAACGATCAATACCGTTGGCTCGAAATTGACGGTATTATGCAGAGTCTCATGAAGCTCAACGATCCCAGTATGCCAGTTCTTCCTCCTCACCAAGCAATGCTAGAGGTATTACCAGACGCGTCAAGTTCTGGTATTGCACTAGAATTAGGTCTTGGAGGCGGTGCAATGCAGCGTTATTTCACCCGCAACCTACCCCATTGGGAGCTCACATCGGTGGAACTTAACCCACTGATAATTGAATTATATCGGGAGCATTTCCAGCTAGACGATGATAGCACGAATCGTCAGTTATTGGGCCGCGCAGAGCTCACGGTAGAATCTATAGACAATTCATCTATAGGGGCTTTGATTGTTGACATATGTACAGATGAAGGCATTCCTGAAGTTTTAGCCACCCCACAGTTTTGGCTAGAAATTAATCGTATTCTCGAACCAGATGCAGCGTTAGCGGTTAATTTAATCCCTAAACACGAAAAGGAATGGCTGCAAGTAACGGACTTAATGCGTCAGACGTTAGCGCTTGATTTGGGTTGGATTGAAATACCACGCCACCTCAACATACTGGTCGTATCGACACACGATAGCTAACAGTGCATTATCCTTCGTTTATGAATACGAGATGTGCGTCACTCACTATCGATTAGCGACATCTTTTCCATGTATGGATGCCGTACCTTTAAGGATTTTCAATGAAAAAGATTAGCATTGCGTTTTGTTTGTTCATTTCTCTCACGCTCGTAGCATGCGGAGGAGGAGGCGGTGGCGGCTCCAGTACAGGTGGTACGACAGGGAGCAGCACAGGCGGTGACACGGGCGGCACTACTGGCGGAGACACAGGCGGCACTACTGGCGGAGACACAGGCGGCACTACTGGCGGAGACACAGGCGGTGATACCGGCGGAGATACTGGCGGTGATACTGGCGGTGATACAGGCGGCACTACGGGCGGCACTACTGGCGGTGATACGGGCGGTGATACGGGCGGTGGCACGGGCGGTGACACGGGCGGCACTACTGGCGGTGATACTGGCGGCACTACTGGCGGTGATACTGGCGGCACTACTGGCGGTGACACAGGCGGCACTACTGGCGGTGACACAGGCGGCACTACTGGCGGTGACACAGGCGGCACTACTGGCGGTGACACGGGCGGTGACACGGGCGGTGATACCGGCGGTGACACGGGCGGAGATACCGGTGGTGATAGTGGCGGTGATACAGGCGGCACCCCAACTCCACAATATGAATTGTCAGTGACCGCTACATATGACCAATGTGGCACCCCGAATACCACAGGGCTACTGCTGATTCACGACGATAATGGTGCCATTATCGATGAAGTCGAATCTGATATGAATGGCGTTTATACCGCGTCTTTATCATCGAACGATCCGGTTAATTACAGCTTTATTCACGAAAAACCTGCTTTGGCTTTCGGAAATACTATTCTGATTGAGAGTTTTGAAGACTTTCCGGTCATGGAGGTCGCGTTACTTACCCCTTTAGACGATGGCGAAACGGGCGATACTCAGCGAGCTCCATCACTTCCTAATGGCTGTAGTTGTTATGATATCGATGTAAACCTCACCACTGATGATGCATTTTCAGAAGTGAGACTGACCAACAGTATAGAAAGTGCTTTTGTCGCTCCCAACGCTGCAGGCGTGCAAGCAACGGTGGATTTCACCACCAATGTTTGTTCATCTGATACCAGCGAAGAGTATGAGTTCTTAGCGTCAGGTTCGATTTATGTAGCAGGTTCCAATACACACACGAGTTCAATTGCAAAAATGTCTATGCCACTGAGCACTGCGATTAACAATGGTGTGGCCATGGAGCTGAACCGCTCCACGTCGGCTATTTCGGTGACCACAAATGCCGTTCAATCTCTGGGGTTTACAGCATCGCTTGTATCCAATAGCCGTTCGCTTCGTTTAGCAAATACATATGTAGGCGCTCAATCTATTGATGTTACTACAGGAGAATATCAAGCCGTAACTCTGTCGTTACCTAGCAGTGCAAGCGTCTTAGACAATGCGACTAGCTCGACTTACGCGTACCAATCGTCAGAAACATTAAACTCTTTGATTGCTTTAGAACCGAATCAAGCATTCGAAATGGATGAAGATCTTCAAGTGTCACTGAGCCAAGGTACGGATGGGATGGATATTAGTGTGATAAATGGCTTCACACCCACGTCTTACATTGCTCAGAACATTGTTTATACCGCTCGCGGAGCATCTCCTACAGGCTTGCTAAATAGTATCTCTATGCGCAAACAAGGTCCGTTTAACGGCAATTGGACGAACTTTGAGATGCCCGATGACATTAATGAATACATTGAAAATGAAGACGCATTGCTTCAAACATTGGCCGCACTTGCGGGTACCACTGTTGAAGCTCTTATTCCAGCCGACTTAATCTTCTTAAGCGCTACCCCAGGTGTCACTTATAGCGAGCAAATGTCAGCACAATATGGTGAATTAGGTAACCTGTGGTGGTCTCAGGGTGGAGCCACACAAAAACAAACGTCAACCACATTGGTTGCCGTGCAGTTCTATCGCAATTATGACAACTAACAGAACTCTCTGGACACCACAAAAAAGCCGCCACTTGGCGGCTTTTTTATTGTACAAAGTAAGTTCTTTATACTTGAAGCCAGAAAGTGACAGGGCCATCATTTAATAACGACACCTTCATATCGGCGCCAAACGAGCCTCGTTCTACACGAACCTTGGATTCACACTGCGAAGCAAATTCGCAATAGAGTCGCTCAGCAAAATCGCCCGATGCCGATGACGAAAAGCTAGGACGATTGCCTTTTTTCGTATCTGCTGGCAACGTAAATTGGCTCACAACAAGCAACTGACCACCCGCTTGCTGTACATTTAAATTCATCTTTCCCGCATCATCTTCAAACACTCTATAATGACAAACCCGCTCCGCCAATCGCGCCGCTTTAGCTGAATCATCTGATTTTTCGACACCAAGCAATACCAGCAACCCGCCTTCTATCTCTCCTATAGTTTCACCTTCCACCACCACGGATGCATGAGTAACGCGTTGAATCAAAGCAATCATTTGGCCTTCTCTGCTTCTGCTTGACGTTCATCTAAAGTGGCGGTGAATTCAGCACCTAAAAGAACAATCACCCAAGAAATGTAAATCCATACAAAGATGATTGGTACAGCCGCTAGAGCACCATAAATAGCCTGATAAGCGGTGAACTTAGCAATATAAATCGCGAACGCGCGTTTACCCACTTCAAACAAAAATGCCGCGAGCAAAGCCCCAAAAAAGCCATGCTTAATCTTGATGTCTTTGTTTGGCACCAACAGGTAGATCAACATAAAGACCAAGGTCGACAACAGGAACGGGAATAACTTTAAAGACTGTGTTTTGATGAAGCTGACATCGCCCATCAAATTCAAGCTGACCAAATAAGACGTGGCCGCAATACTGGCGCTCGCGAGAATTGGGCCCATCGTCAAAATCATCCAGTAAATTGACAATGACATCATCAATCGGCGCTTTTTCTTAATTCGCCAAATTCGATTGAGCGCTTTATCAATGGCAGACATCAGCATAAATGCAACGAACACTAACGCCAAAATACCAATCGACGTCGTTTTGGATGCATTGCTCACAAAATCATTCATATATTGTGAGACTGTGTCACCGGCGGTAGGGACAAAATTTGAATATACGAATGCTTCTATGTCGCCGCGTAAGTCACCAAACACAGGAAAAGCAGAAAACATTGCGAACGAAACCGCAATCATGGGTACCAGCGACAACAAGGTGACATAAGCTAAGTGGCCGGCCGTCATAGTCACTTCATCTTCATTGCAGCGCTGCAAAAAATGGCGCACAACATCATAAGCCTGAAGTGTTTTTTGTTTAGATTTTTCTATCGTTGTCTGCCAATTTACATCCATTCCGGCCATGGATAGAGCTCCTTTAAAATAGTGCGTTTGCGCGCAATACAAAAATACTAACAATTTCTACGCTTTGGCGTCAGATAAAAACACGATAAGCTAAGCTACATATCGAAAAATTTACAAAAGGTGTTATTTATGTCGGGCCAAGGTTCAGGTGGTAATGTTGTTGCCGCTTTGTGTAGCTTCTTTATTCCAGGTTTAGGGCAATTAGTGCAAGGTCGAATCTTGCCAGCTATTTTATTCTTTATTGTGATCGCCTTATGTTACATAGGCTGGGTGATTATTATACCCGGTATAATCGGTTTGTTTATTCACCTTTGGTGCATTATCGATGCCGCCAAATTTAAAGCTTCAGGATCCAGTTAATGCTACGTTCTATTGCCCTTTGTTCAACCCTTATATTCTCGCTGCTGGGATGCGAAAGCACCTACTACGCTGCCATGGAAAAGGTGGGAGTACACAAACGCGACATCATGGTCGATCGCGTCGAAGAAGCTCGTGATGCGCAAGAAGATGCACAGGAACAATTCAAATCAGCGTTAGAGCAGTTTCAAGCGCTAACGAATTTTGACGGGGGCGATTTACAGCGTATGTACGAAGCAACTTCCGATTCTTATGAATCGAGCGCTGAATCTGCGCAAGATGTAACTCAACGAATCGATGCTGTTGAAGATGTAGCGGGTGCACTGTTTGATGAATGGGAAGATGAGATTGACCAAATCAGCAGCGATCGTCTCAAGCGAGACAGCCGCAACAAACTCAAAGCCACACAACGCAACTATCAAGACCTCATTCGTTCAATGCGCAAAGCAGAAGCGAAAATGGAGCCTGTCTTAGTCGCGCTCAAAGACAATATGTTGTACCTCAAACATAACCTAAACGCAGCGGCCATCGGTTCTCTTGAACAAGAATACCGTGTGATTAAAAGCGATATTGATGTATTGATTTCTGAAATGAACGCGTCGATTGCCACGTCCAATGAGTTTATTGAAAGCTTGCGCGGTACCTAACAGCCCTCAGCATTCAACACTTGTCTATAAAAAGCCGATCATTCGATCGGCTTTTTTATTGCAACCTTGTTATCCGGGTCGTAAATGCGGGCCAGTAAAATCTAACGCGCGACCAATACGGCAATGGTCTGTTAACCATCTCTGAAGCGACTCTAAATCTTGCGGGATTTTTAGGTCAATAATTCCCATCATCGGAGCATTACAAATCGTCACATCGTAGACCTGCTCATTCACCACAAGCGATATGTATGCTTCGCCTTGCCAATCGTCCACATCTGTCACCAACTTTACAAAAATTTGTCCATCAGACTGACGATATTTTTCCATGACTTCACCGCGATGGAGCACACCGCTAGGCATCCTAACCACAAGATCTTGCATGACATTAAAGCATCGGCAGGCGAGGAACCGCTTTGCCAATATCTGCGCTGAACTCAAGCCACTTTGACATTCTTCAGACACACAACCGCTCTGCACTTCCAAAAGGCAGCTATGGCAGTTGCCCTTTCGGCAACGATTCGGAATACAATGTCCCTGCTGTTCAAGCTGTTGCAGCAACGACTTGCCGCTTTTGAAATCAAAGCTAGTTTGTTCAAATGTAACGCGTGCCATTTAGTTCTAAACTTCCATTTTTAAAAAGCTTCGCACGATTAAAATTGGTAATTCGCGCCCACATAAATGCTGTTGTCGAACTTCATATGGTGATCCCGTTTATAATCAAACCGCACCACGCTATAACCCAACGACACATCAAGGTTTGGCATTAGTTGATAAGACACTTTTGCATCCCAATCATAATAACCATCGAGCTTGCTGCTGGTGAGTACGTTGGGTGAATAATAAGCGCTTGCGCTTAAAGAAACTTGGGGTGCGATTTCAATGCCATATTCTCCACCAACGGCAAATACGTAACCATCATCAAAGCCTTTGTCAGCAAACAGTCCTACCGCTTTAGCTCCCACAGAAAAGTTATGAATATCTCCAACATTAACGGCTCGAACACCGCCTTCGAGCAAATTTCCATGGTCAGTGGAGTAACTGTATTCGGTGAAAAACTCAGCGGCCGGGGCAATTTTGCTATCAAAGCCGATGGTAACTGTGTCGTTATTGAGTTCTAGATTCAGCTCAGAAGCATGAACTGACGGCAAAACTATCGCTAGAGAGCTAGCGGTCAGCAAACAGGTTTTTAGCATAATTCCTCAAACATAAAATGGGAAGGTAAACCAAAATGGACGGAGCATTAACATACCTATCCATTTGTATCTAAAGGGATTGATCTAGCCTAAACAAATATGAAACACATTTCAGGCGTAAAAAAGGGAGCCAAAGCTCCCTTTTACATCACTCAGGATGAATGAATCAAACGCGGCCGTTACGCTTACGATCGCTTTCAGTCAGTAATTTCTTACGAATACGGATATTCTCAGGCGTCACTTCAACAAGTTCGTCATCATTAATGAACTCTAATGCTTGCTCCAATGTGTAAACCACCGGTGGTGTCAACACTTGTGCTTCATCAGTTCCTGATGCACGGACGTTCGTGAGCTGTTTACCTTTCAAACAGTTCACTGTTAAGTCATTGGCGCGGCTGTGAATACCAATAATTTGGCCTTCATAGACTTCATCAGCATGTCGGGTAAATAACTTACCGCGCTCTTGAAGATTGAACAATGCATACGTCAACGCTTTACCTGTTGCGTTTGAAATCAATACGCCATTGGCACGCTGGCCAATAATACCGCCTTTGTGAGGGCCATAATGGTCGAACGTGTGATACAGCAAACCAGAGCCTGAAGTCATGGTCATGAATTCCGTTTGGAAGCCAATTAAACCGCGGCTTGGAATCATGAAATCTAAACGTAAGCGGCCTTTGCCATCCGGTGACATATTCGTCATTTCGGCTTTACGCAAACCTAATTGCTCCATCACAGGACCTTGATTATCTTCTTCGATATCAACCGTGAGAGTTTCGTATGGTTCAAGCGTTTGGCCATCTTCTTCTTTGATAATCACTTCTGGACGAGAAACAGCAAGCTCAAAACCTTCGCGGCGCATGTTCTCAATTAAGATACCCAAGTGAAGTTCACCACGGCCCGATACGCGGAACTTATCTGGGTGATCCGTTTCTTCCACACGCAATGCAACGTTATGCACCAGCTCTTGCTCTAAACGCTCAAGGATATTACGTGAAGTGACGTACTTACCTTCTTTACCAGCGAAAGGAGACGTGTTGACTTGGAACGTCATGGTCACAGTGGGTTCATCAACGCTCAACGGTGGCAATGCTTCGACATTGGTCACATCACAAATAGTGTCTGAAATTTTGAGTTCGCCCAAGCCCGTAATCGCAATAATATCGCCTGCATGGGCTTCAGGTACTTGATGACGATCGAGGCCGAGGTAACCTAATACTTGGCCAACTTTACCGTTACGAGTTTTACCGTCCGCCCCCACAATAGTGACTTGTTGATTCACTCGCGCACTACCACGAGTGATTCGGCCAATACCGATAACACCAACATAGGAGTTGTAATCAAGCTGAGAAATTTGCATTTGCAAGCCACCCTCAGTATCTGCAGATGGCGCTTCAACGTTTTCAACAATCGCTTCGAACAATGGCTCCATTGAATCGGAAGGCTCATCAACGTCTAGTGTTGCCCAGCCGTTAATCGCTGAAGCATAGATCGTTGTGAAATCTAATTGCTCGTCAGTTGCATCTAAGTTGTCGAACAAATCGAAAACTTGGTCCATGACCCAGTCAGGGCGAGCTCCAGGCTTATCAATCTTGTTCACCACCAAAATTGGCTTTAAACCTTGTGCAAAGGCTTTTTGCGTGACGAAGCGAGTTTGTGGCATTGGACCATCAACCGCATCAACCAAGAGCAAAACACAATCCACCATCGACATAACACGCTCTACTTCACCGCCAAAATCGGCGTGACCAGGGGTGTCTACGATATTAATGTGGTAGCCGTTCCATTCAATTGCCGTGTTCTTAGCAAGAATCGTAATGCCACGCTCTTTTTCAAGATCGTTAGAATCCATGACACGTTCGCCTGAGTCGGCTCGCACATCTAGAGTCCCAGACTGTTGTAAAAGCTTATCAACCAAGGTTGTTTTACCGTGGTCGACGTGCGCGATGATCGCGATATTTCTAATTTGTTTGGCCTGAGCACTCATTTGGGTTTATCCAGTTACATAAAAAAGAGCATTGCTGCAAAATTGGCCGACATTCTACATTGATCTGTGTCATTACAATAGTGCGAACCTGATCACGACCAAATATTTTGATTCCTGTACAAAGTAAACTCCGTTGCACCTCTATGGAACGGAGACTAATCACGGATCATTTCGGTGCACATTGCACCAACAAGATCCATTAAAACTCAGCGAAAATCACACTATTAGGGCATTTTTCGCCCCAAGTAATTGTTTTAATTAAACATGTCAGTTTTGGCACAAAAATAGCTAGAATTGAGCAGCTCAAAAACAAACGAAATGAATTCCGCAGAAATTAATTTTTGCGATTCGGAGGAATTTAAAGAATGTCACCAATCGAAAGTGTTCTGAATCAGTTAAAAACTGAAGAAGTAAAATTTGTTGACCTGCGTTTTACCGATACTAAAGGTAAAGAGCAGCACGTAACTATCCCTGCTCATCAAATCGACGAAGATTTCTTCGAAGATGGTAAAATGTTCGATGGTTCTTCTATCGCAGGTTGGAAAGGTATTAACGAATCAGACATGGTTCTGATGCCTGACGCAACTACAGCGTTGTTAGACCCGTTCTCAGACGAAACTACATTAATCGTCCGCTGTGACATTCTCGAGCCTTCAACAATGCAAGGCTACGACCGCGATCCACGTTCTGTTGCCAAGCGCGCTGAAGAGTATTTGAAGTCTACCGGTATCGGTGACACTTCATACTTCGGTCCAGAACCTGAATTCTTCATGTTTGACGACGTTCGCTTCACAACCGGCATGTCTGGCGCAAGCTACAGCGTTGACTCAGAAGAAGCTGGTTGGAACAGCGACAAAGAATACCCGGAAGGAAATTTGGGTCACCGTCCAGGTGTTAAAGGCGGTTACTTCCCAGTACCACCCGTTGATTCAGGCTACAACATCCGTCATGCAATGTGCATGCTTTTGGAAGAAATGGGCCAAACTGTTGAAGCACATCACCACGAAGTTGCAACTGCAGGTCAAAACGAAATCGCGACTATGTTCAACAGCTTGGTTAAGAAAGCTGATGAAGTACAAGTATTGAAATACGTTGTTCACAACGTTGCTCACGCGTATGGCAAAACTGCAACCTTCATGCCTAAGCCATTAGTTGGCGACAACGGTTCTGGTATGCATTGTCACCAGTCTATCTTTAAAGATGGCGACAACACATTCTCTGGCGACAAGTATGGCGGGTTGTCTGAAACTGCGCTTTACTACATCGGCGGTATCATCAAGCATGCTAAAGCAATCAACGCATTCGCAAATGCTGCAACTAACTCGTACAAGCGTTTAGTTCCAGGTTTTGAAGCACCAGTAATGCTTGCTTACTCTGCACGTAACCGTTCAGCTTCTATCCGTATTCCTTTCGTACCATCTCCGAAAGCGGTTCGCATTGAAGTTCGCTTCCCTGATCCAACAGGTAACCCATACTTGGCATTCGCGTCTATGTTGATGGCTGGCCTTGACGGTATCAAAAACAAGATTCACCCAGGTGAAGCAATGGACAAAGACTTGTACGACTTGCCAGCTGAAGAAGCTGCTGCAATTCCACAAGTTGCATCTTCTTTGGAAGAAGCATTGTCTGCACTGAGCAACGACCGTGAGTTCTTGAAAGCCGGCGGCGTATTCTCTGATGACATGATCGATGCTTACATCGAACTGAAATCAGCTGAAGTTGAACGTTTGAACATGACAACTCACCCTGTTGAGTTTGAAATGTACTACAGCGTTTAATCAACGTTAGAAAACTTCTGTGATGAAAGCCCGTGCAATGCACGGGCTTTTTTTTCATACTCAGAAAAGTATTTAGAATTCCCGCAGGCTATGGAATGGTTCGCTTTAGTTGTTTCTCGGTTCTTCTCTTAATCAGCTCGGTTACTTACGCCCAATCAGATGTATATCGGTGGGTCAATGAAGATGGCGTTGAAGTCTTTTCAGATCAACCCATTACAGGTGCAACATCGGTTGATTTAAGCACTAAAGCAATCAATATAGTCGAGTCCACCAAGCCTTCGACCAATGCTATAAGTGCGCAAAAAGAAGTTCAAAAAGAAATAGCAATGCTCAAAATTGAGTCACCCAATCACAAAGCTACTATCAGAAATGCAACTGGAGAATTGATCGTTACCGCTTCAACCACTTTACCAGTAGGCGTAACACAACGATTAGAACTGTTTTTAGACGGCGTTTCTGTTTCAGAGCCCCAATCTGGTACAAACTTTAAGCTCACCGGCATTGAACGAGGCGAACACCAGCTTCAGCTTAAATTAGTGAACAATCAGGGGTCATTATTATCTGAATCCAGCACTGTCACTTTTTACATGCACCGTCCTTCAGCACAACGTAAACCAATCGCTACACCAACGCCCACAAACTAAGCACTGATAGAGTCAATTCAGACATAAATAGGCAGACTTTTTGCATAGTCCTTATTAACTGTGGGAATTTAGAGAGTTCTCGACTTTATTACGTCATTTATCGCACCAAATCAGTGCGGAGCTATGATAAGCTGAAATGAGTGTTTGATTGAATGTTATTATTTGGTGCAACAAGAATGAGAATGAAACGATGAGCAGTGCTTCTGCACATTTACCGATAACCGGCATATCACAACCGCTATTAGAAAACCTTTCTACGGCAGTGATTCTCATCGATCAACGCCTGCAAATTCGTTATATCAACGCAGCCGGAGAGCAAATACTTTCCCAAAGTGCACAACGCTTGCTGGGTGAGAAATTCACCACTCTTTTTGAGCACTGTTCACTAGAACCAGATTTACTATTACGGTTGTTTTCTGAAGGACAAGGCTTTAGTGATGGTGAAGTTTCTTTAGTCCCCACAGAAGCCGAGCCTCTTTTGGCCGACATTGCTGCGGCGCCTATGAGTGTAGGTGGGCAAAGCTATGCATTGCTTGAACTTCGCCGCATCGATCAACAACGCCGGATTAGCCAAGAAATCATTCAAAGCGCCCAACAAACCGCTGCTCGTGATTTAGTTCGCAGCTTGGCTCACGAGATCAAGAACCCACTTGGGGGGCTTCGAGGAGCCGCGCAATTACTGCAAAAAGAGTTAGTGGATCCGAACTTAGGTGAATTCACCCAAATAATTATCGAACAAGCCGACCGACTCAGAAATCTAGTTGATCGCTTGCTGGGTCCACAACAACCCGGCCAACGAGCTGAACACAACATCCATAAGGTGCTGGAAACCGTCCGCCAGCTGGTCAGTATGGAAAAGTCTGAAGACTTAGCCATTGTGCCAGATTATGACCCCAGTATTCCTGAATTCCCTATGGATCCTGAACAAATGCAACAAGCGATTCTGAACATTGTTAAGAATGCATCAGAAGCGTTAAGCGGGAAAGGAAGAATTACCTTTCGCACCCGAATAGCAAACAGAGTGACGTTAAAAGGTGTGCAATATCGACTCGCCGTAGAGTTATCTATTATTGATAACGGCCCCGGTATTCCAATTGAATTACAAGACACACTTTTTTATCCCATGGTGTCAGGCAAACCACACGGTACCGGACTAGGGCTATCCATTGCACAAACATTAGCGGCGCAACACAGTGGCCGGATTGATTGCAGCAGTTGGCCTGGACATACCGAGTTCAAAATGACACTCCCAATACGCAAGGATTGATCGCAGTATGAAGAACGCTTCAGTTTGGATAATAGATGACGATAGCTCGATACGTTGGGTACTGGAGCGAGCCTTAGGTGCCGCTAATATTAGTTGTCAAAGTTTTGGTAGTGCTGAAGATGTGCTTACGGCACTGAATCAGTCGCAACCGCAAGTAATGATTTCAGACGTACGCATGGGCGGCATGGACGGCCTTGCAATGCTCAAGCAAGTGAAAGATCGATATGATGATATTCCAGTCATCATCATGACTGCGCATTCAGACTTAGACAGTGCCGTCACTGCTTTTCAAAGTGGTGCATTCGAGTATCTGCCTAAACCATTTGATATTGACGACGCCGTAACTTTGGTCAACCGTGCACTGACTCATTCCAATGAGCAACGCCGACTCAAAACGGGCTCTAATGCGCTAGACCAGAACATCGAAACACCCGAAATTATTGGTGAAGCGCCTGCAATGCAAGAGGTGTTTCGCGCCATTGGCCGCCTGTCGCGCTCTTCCATTAGCGTGTTAATTAATGGGGGGTCGGGCACAGGTAAAGAATTGGTTGCAAATGCACTGCATAAACACAGCCCACGCGCGAGTAAGTCATTTATTGCCTTGAACATGGCAGCGATTCCAAAAGATCTCATCGAATCAGAATTGTTCGGCCACGAAAAAGGCGCGTTCACCGGTGCTGGCGGACCTCGCCAAGGACGCTTTGAACAAGCCGACGGCGGAACTCTTTTCTTAGACGAAATTGGCGACATGCCAATGGAAGTTCAGACTCGATTGCTGCGTGTCTTATCGGACGGCCAATTTTATAGAGTAGGCGGACATTCTCCCATTTCAGTGGATGTTCGAATTATCGCGGCTACCCACCAAAATCTTGAACATTTAGTGCAAAAGAACCAGTTCCGTGAGGATCTATTCCATCGCCTCAATGTGATTCGTGTTCACTTGCCTTCATTAGCAGAGCGCCGCATTGATATTGCTCGATTGGCGCAACACTTTTTGCAACGTGCCGCTATTGATTTGGGGGTAGAAGCGAAAACATTGCATGCCGACACAGAACGTTATATGTCGCAACTCCCTTGGCCTGGCAATGTTCGCCAATTGGAAAACACATGTCGTTGGCTCACTGTGATGGCAAGCTCACAGGAAGTATTAGTATCCGATTTACCACCTGAATTGTTGAATGAGCCCCTTTCATCCTCAACCGATGAAGACGGCCAGATCATTTCTGGGCCCACTGGGGAGCACGCACAACAAAGTTGGAAACAATTACTACAAAATTGGGCAGATTCTCAACTTTCCGCAGGACACAGCAATATTCTGGAAGAAGCCACTGCTGAATTTGAACGCGTCATGCTTCGCTGTGCTCTGAATCATACCGGTGGCCATAAGCAAGAAGCTGCGCGTCGACTCGGTTGGGGGCGAAATACGCTCACACGTAAATTGAAAGAATTAGACATGTAAGCCCTTCATGCTCTGACGTCGTGTCCTACGCCAGAGCATGTGTTTTCTCCTGTGTTAACGCCTCTCAGAACCATGGCGCGCCCACAGTAGAATCATACTCCGCTCTGCCAGTTGATAACGGTTCACCGTTAACGCTGGAGCTAACCCCAAATCAGAAAAATCATCGGGCGATTCGAGTCCTGTGTCCACCATTCGATACCAATGAGCTTCTTCTAATTCTGGGAGCTCAAAGTCAAGCGGTTCATGATAAGCATTCACCGCAAAATACAACGTTTCTTGTGAATGTGGAGCCTTAATTTTGCAGGCAATGGTATGCGATGAACCCGACCAATCTGGCTGATTGCACCGCGTACCATGCCATTCAATATTAGATTGATCTAACATGTCAGCCAACGATTGGTTGAGCTGCCGGCTGAGGCCTGCATTGGTGCGTCGCATCAAAATTAAATGCTGCGTAAAGCGCAGTAAATCCGCATTTTCTTCCACCTTCGACCAGTCAAACCAACTGATCTCATTATCTTGGCAATAGGCATTATTGTTGCCACCCTGCGTACGACCCACTTCATCGCCCATGCTCAACATTGGAGTGCCCAATGAACACATCAAAGTGGCCATAAAGTTCTTCATTTGCCGCATACGAAGTCGATTGATGTATAGGTCATCAGTCGGCCCTTCTGCACCGCAATTCCAACTCAAGTTGTGGTTGTCACCATCGCGATTCGATTCGCCATTGGCTTCATTATGTTTGTCGTTATAACTCACTAAATCATTGAGCGTGAAACCATCATGAGCAGTGATAAAGTTAATGCTTCGATGCGGCACTGAATTGCGCTTCATGTAAATATCTGGGCTGCCAATCATGCGGTTAGCAAAATCGCTCACACGCTCTCGGTCACCTTTCCAAAAAGCGCGTACATCATCTCGATATTTACCATTCCACTCTTGCCAGCGATCGCCAATGAAACTGCCCACTTGATACAAGCCCGCCGCATCCCAAGCTTCCGCAATAATTTTAGTTTTGGCGAGTACAGGGTCAGTATCAATCGACCATAAGATAGGAGGGCTTGCCATCGGTTGGCCATTCTCATCTCTGGCCAACACAGATGCCAAATCAAACCGGAATCCGTCTACATGCATCTGTTGCACCCAATACCGCAATGCATGCCGGATCACGCGTCGTGCAATTGAGTGGTTGGCATTAAAGGTATTACCGCATCCGCTGTAATTAGTGAACTCGTTGTGCTCACTTAAAATGTAATAGGTGTCAGTATCTATGCCCTTAAAGCTTAAGTTAGGACCCCCATCGCCCCCTTCAGCCGTGTGGTTAAACACCACATCCAAATACACTTCAATATCAGCTTCATGCAGCGCCTTTACCATTTGGCGAAATTCATTGATAGCTCCCAGCGGCGATTTATCGACGGCATAATCAGAATGGGGGGCAAAGAAATTAATCGGACTATAGCCCCAGTAATTATTGGGTGAATTAGGCGGTACATCTTGCGGATCAAATTGCTGCACCGGCATCAGTTCGACCGCTGTGACCCCTAGATCTTTGAGGTATGGAATTTTATCGATAACGCCGAGGTAAGTGCCTCGGCGCTCCTCACTCACCCCTGAATTAGGGTGTGCGGTAAACCCTTTGACATGCATTTCATAAATAATGGTTTCAGCTAAAGGTCTCCCAATACGCTGGGTTTCCCCCCAATCAAACCCGCGGTGATCAACAACAACACCTAAAAAGCTTTTACCCACATTGTCGGCCCCGTATTCACAGGCCAACGCTCGGTCATAATGAGTACTCCTAGCCACACACTGAGCATACGGATCGAGCAACACTTTGCTGGGGTCAAACCAGCGTCCATTTTCAGGCTGGTGATAACCATAGACTCGATAACCATAGAGCTGGCCGGGCTGAATATCTCTGAGCCATACATGCCAATAATTGCCACTTCGATTTCGGCCCGGGTCGAGCATGACGATATGTGGATTACTGTCATCCACATGTTCAAACAGTAGTAATTCAACTGCCGTTGCATGCTGGCTATATAGACTGAAATTTACGCCTCCATCGAGCTGATGGGCGCCAATGGGGTAACTTTGTCCAACATTTAAACGTTGCGTCATGCGTAACTTCCAGCGTTAATAAATTTAGGGATAAAAAAACCCGGGCAATGCCCGGGTTCTTATTAGTCGAATCCGATTTCGGACCCTTTCGGAATCACAGTAATTCCTCCGGGTGACACATGGAATCGCTTACGGTCGGCCTCAGGACTTTCTCCAATCACTGTACCGGGAGCAATTTTGACATCTTTATCAATAATCGCTCTGCGAATACGACAACCTTCACCAATATCGTTGTTCCCCATAATCACGCAATTCTCAATATAAGAATGACTATGAATATGAACATTATGGCCAATGACGCTGTTGTAAATAATCGCACCACTAATAATCGAGCCCGCTGCAACCATTGATGAAATCGCTTGCCCTGTGCGGTTCGTTTCATCATGAACAAACTTTGCAGGAGGTACAGCTGGATGGTAACTACGCAGCGGCCAATGGCGATTGTATAAATTGATAGGCGGTTGGATTTTGATCAAATCCATGTTCGCTTCAAAATACGAGTCTATCGTACCCACATCACGCCAGTAACCACGGCTATATTCAGGTTCACCACGTATAATGTTAGTCGAAAAGTCGTAAACGAAAACTTTTCCTTCAGGGTAAAGTTTTGGAATGATGTCATGACCGAAATCGTGTTTTGAATCTTCAATCGCTGCATCTTCTTCAAGACTATTCATCAGTGTTGTGGCTTCAAACACATAGTTCCCCATTGATGCTAAGCACATCTCTGGCTGACCAGGAATAGTTTTGGCGTCTTCACGATTTGGTTTTTCTGCAAAACCAATCATGCGTCCTTCTTCGTCCACTTCAATAATGCCAAATTGGTCCGCTTCGCTGATATGCACAGGAATAGCTGCAACCGTTAATACGGCTTCTTTGTCATCATGAAAATTAATCATTTGGCGCACATCCATTTTGTAGATGTGGTCACCGCCGAAGATACACACTGTTTCTGGGTCTACACCGCGAATCAGGTGAATGTTTTGATAGACGGCATCAGCAGTGCCGATATACCAATGCTTACCCGTTTGCATTTGCGCCGGGATAGGATCGATAAAGCGATTAGTTAATCCCGAAACTTGCCATGCACGCGATAGATGCTTCATCAGCGAATGTGATTTGAACTGAGTCAGTACAAATATTTGTAGTAAATCTGAGTTGACGAAATTATTGAGAACGAAATCAATAATTCGGTAGTTTCCCCCAAACGGCACTGCTGGTTTTGCTCGGATACCCGTTAGAGGCGATAAGCGCGTCCCCTCTCCACCGGCCAAAATCATTGATAAGATTCCGGACATGACTTCTCCTTTCAATTACTAAAACGCACGCGGCACCATGAAACCGGTCCCACAAAATAATAAATCTTATACCTGTAAAATGACATTCGGATTAACTTCACGCGATTTAACCTTACAAAATGTATAGGTTTGCGGAAGGTCATGCGGACGAGACACATCAATGTGCCGTATACAGTCGTAGAGTCCTTAAAAATCGGGACTTTCTTTTAAACAGGATGTCTTCAAACTATCACAATTAATAGTAGTCAGTGAACTTGAATTTCTGGTATTACCAGACATCGATCACATTTCTCAAGGGTTCTTTTGGCTTGTAAAATTAACCCATATTGGATTGTGATCAGACGCATCTGATGCGGTGCTTTTGGCTTCAACAATATTCAGCTTTCGATAGAAAACATGATCCAATGCATAGCCAAAAATTTCACTACGAACATCGGGTCTGAACGCTATTGGTTGCAGGTTTAATTGGCTCAGAGCTTCATCAAGTGCCTGTTGGCGTCCTTCTCGCCAAGTATTAAAATCACCCGCCCAAATCATCGGTCCATGATGGGTAGATGCTACGCGCACAATATCATTCAGTTGTGCATTGTAATCTTCCAAGCCTAAAGCGAAGTTAATCGCATGAATATTAATCACCCATAGAGATTCACCTTCGGGTAATGCATATATTGTTAATAGCGCTGTCTTAGGGAATAGAATCCAAGGCTCTGTGCGCCAAAAACCGCACGTTCCGATAGCTTCATATCGGCTTAAACTGGCGACTCCAATCACAGATTGAGACACCGTAAAGGCGCGTGCTTGAACCCAGTGCCATTGGTCGACCGGGAGGGTAGAAAAAAGTGTTGACTGACTCACAACCTCTTGCAGCAATAACAAATCGGTGGTGGTCGCATATTGGTTCAACTCAGCAATCACATTATTTCGCTGTTGCTTGTACACATTCCAGCTCAACACTGAGAATTCAGACTCAAGTACATTATGTGCGCTTGCAGCAACCACCTCCACACCGTCTAGGCATTCGCCCGCCACAAATTGCTCTTGGCGATCTACAACTTGTTTATGTTCAGGTATTTGCCAAGGTAAACTCAAAGTTCCAATGGCGAACAAAGACAATGCAATCGTCATATCGCTTATACTCGTTTAAGTCTAATTACGACAAAGTTATGAACAAAAGGTTTAGCGCATGAAGTCATCGAGTATTATCCGCATTCCTCGTCAATGGAAAAGTCAGCACTCTGATGCGCTGTCTGCGGATCAGAATACCCGAATCGGCCAACAAATCACTTGTTGTAATCTTCACGAAAAGCCAGGGGCTGGCATGCGCCTAGTTTCGCGCGAAGATGATGCCATTGCCATTCGTTTGCAATTAATCGACCAAGCCGACCGAAGCTTAGACATGCAATATTACAAATGGCTGGACGACAACGGTGGCTCACTGATTTTGTCGCATGTAATTGCCGCTGCCGATCGCGGGGTGCGAGTTCGTTTACTGATCGACGATATTCATTTCGATTCAGACGTGAACGCTCAAGCCTTGGATGCTCATCCTAACATTGAGATTCGTCTTTTTAACCCCTTTGAATCTCGCCGCATGACGCCCCTAACTCGGCCTTTGGAATGGCTCAGGAATGATCGCGTCAATCATCGTATGCACAATAAGCTCATTGTCGCTGACAACTTAGTGGCGCTATGTGGCGGCCGCAATATTTCTGATTCTTATTTTGGATTATCAGAGCGCATTACTTTTAGAGATTTAGATTTAGTCGTCATTGGCGAAGTCATTCAAGAAATGTCGGACGCATTCGACAGTTTTTGGAATAGCCGCTGGGCCGTCCCTGTATCGCTATTGGTAAAGGTCAGTCTACCCGAGCGCCAACGTCAACGATTCCAAGCCATGCTGCGTCGCTTTAAGCGCTCAAGGCAGTATGGCAAAGGCGCCAAGTTACAAGAGCTGGCCAATCACCAAATCTCTAACTTCACCGAAAATTTAATCTGGGCTCCGGCTCATATCATTTATGACAAGCCCAGTAAGGTTCGCAATAGCCAGGGTAAGAAGCCGTCGCGCGTGCACCAATTCAATCTATTGCTCGATGCGCTTGAGCAGGTGAATCAAAGCATTCACGTCATTACTCCCTACCTGATCCCCACGCCAGGTATGCTCGCTTTGCTCGCGACCTATAAATTAAAAGGCGTGAAGGTCAGCATTCTCACTAATTCGTTGGCCAGTAATGATGTGGTCATGGCTCATGGCGGTTATGCACATTATCGAAAGCAGCTGCTTCAATGTGGTGTTAAGCTATATGAATTGTCGCCATCAGCTCGGTTCAATCCGCCCAGCATTGCGCCATACAGTTTGCATGCAAAAACCTTGGTGCTAGATGGCAAGGCAGTATTTATTGGCACGCACAACGCCGATCCTCGCTCAATTCACTTGAACACTGAAATGGGCATACTGGTCGATAGCATCGCTTTGTCAGTTCAGGTGCTACAGGTATTTGATGAACACACGACTCAAGGCAACAGTTGGCGTGTATTTATTCGATTTGGTGCAATATTTTGGCGCAGGCAGCACAAAGGGCGCACGCAACTAAAACGACACGAACCAGAAACTCACTGGAGACGACGCTGGTTAGCCAAAATGTGCGGGTGGCTTCCCATTCATAAACAACTTTAGATCACTTTAATAATGAATTTGAATGACTTATTTCACAAATAGAGTAAGTTGGACAATCAAAAGCTTCAGGTTAATAAAAAGTTGCCGATAAAATGTTAACGACGCCAACCTGTCGTAATGGTGGCGTGATCATACTCAAGTATTAAGGATAAAAACCAAATGACTTCAATCGGGTCACGCTTGTTTCTTTCTGTGCTAGCAGCTGCAATTATTGCATCTGTGATCAGTTCATTTATTACACAAGCCTTTGCTTTTGATGGCTTAATGGCAACGGTCACGTCTATTGTCATTCTAAGCTTATTGTTGTGGGCGGCGGTCAGCTGGAGTGTGAGTCAATTTGTGACCGAACCTCTGAGCCAAGCTCTGAAGCGCTTAAGCAAAAAAACGTATCAAGGCGACCCGATTCAACAACTCAGCCAAATATCTCAGAGCAATGAAGAAAAAATGACTCAATTCAGCCAGCAATTGCAGTCATTGAGCAATACCGTTGAGATGAATGCAGAGTCGATGGCTGCTGCAAACGACAACACCATTACCGTGAGTAATCAACAACAACGTGAATTGCTCCAATTATCTGACACCATTGAGCAACTGAACTCAACGGCAGAAAAAGTAGCCGAAACAGCATCAGACACGAGTGAACGAACACAACATACCCGCGAGTTTGCCGATCAAGGCGCGACCATCGTTATTAGCTCAATGGACACGGTGAATCGTCTAACCGAACAAATTGATACCACAGCTGAAAAAGTTCAAGTCCTGCGCGACAACAGCGAAAACATTAGTTCAGTACTCACTGTGATTCGCTCCATTGCAGAACAAACAAACTTACTCGCGTTGAATGCTGCAATTGAAGCCGCGCGCGCCGGTGAACAAGGCCGAGGATTTGCCGTGGTTGCCGACGAAGTTCGTTCTTTGGCACAGAAAACGCAACAGTCCACCGAAGAAATTGAATCCATCATTGCCGAACTGCAGCGTGCCGCAGGTGAAGCCAACTCAGCGATGCATGAAAGCCAATCAGCCGCGCAGCAAACCATTGAGACATCCGCGAAAGTCAGTGATGCTTTGGAGCATATTCGCGCTAACATCACCACCATTAGCGAGATGAACCATCAAGTTGCAGAACAATCATCATCGCAACAAAACATAGCCGCCGAAGCCACAGGCCTTGTGAATTCAATGCAAGGATTGTCGGAAACAGTGGCCCGAAACGTTGAAGTTGTGAGCGAAAACAGCCAGCAATTGGCAACCGAAAGTGCAGCTCTCAAAGCTCACGTCAACGATTTACAGCCTTAATTCCATCTCAGTGCCACTGACTAAGTTTCGTCAGTGGCCTAACAAATACGGTACACTCGCGCCTCTCTCGCTGACTGTGATCATGACCCATGGCAATTGTTGAACTCCACCTTCCTATTGAAAGCCCAAATAATCAGCAATCTTCCGTGGTTCAGCTTCTCGCACACCATTGCGAACTCTCCAACGCTGACATCAAACAAGCCGTGAGTAAAGGCGCACTTTGGTTAGAACGTACAGGTCGTGTTAAACGGCTAAGGCGCATGAAGCCGGTCTTGCGGGCTCAAGACACTCTGCACTTTTATTACAATAGCGACGTACTCGCCCAAACTGTTACGCCAGCAGTACTCATTGAAGACTTTAAAGAGTACAGCCTTTGGTACAAACCCTACGGCGTGCTCTCACAAGGCAGTAAATGGAGCGATCATTGCACTATTCATCGTTTTGTAGAGCAGTATTTTGACCACCAGCGTAGTTGCTTTATTGTGCACCGATTAGACCGAGCTGCATCCGGCCTCATTATTATTGCGCATAGCAAAAACGCCACGCGAGCCTTTGGTAAGCTATTCGAGCAGCACGACTTATTAAAACGCTATAGTATCGCAGTATTTGGCAATGCCCGCGCACTAGACTCTCTCATCGTCACACAAGAAATTGATAATAAACCTGCCAAAAGTACACTTAGCTTTGTCGAGTATGATGCCCAGCTCGATTCGTCATTGGTGTGCGTAGATATTGATACTGGCCGCAAGCATCAAATTAGAAAACATGCCGCGTTTGCTGGTTTTCCAGTTATTGGCGATCGACTACACGGTATTGAAGCGCAGACTTCAGAACATCAAGCCATCTCGCCCCTTCATCGCCAATTACAATATCAAAACAACCTACAATTGTGCGCTGTTGAGCTTGCCTTCATATGCCCTATAACCGGCATTCCTCGCCATATTAAATTGCCTGCAGCACACTCCATTTCACTCGCGAAGATATCGTCATAAACAGGTCAAGCCGAGGCAATCGTTCAAAGCTCTTCGCCCTATTCAACAATACCGTTCTGCCGAACCTTAGCTATGATTACATTTGTTTACAGATCTTTAAGAAGAATGTCTTCACACCGTAGCTGGACTTGCAAAGTGCTGTGATAGACTCGATGAGTTCGACTCGCCAACCCATATGATTTTAGAGGTTTTTCATGGAAACATTATCAGCAGCGGTCATGCTGTTTTTGATTATGGATCCGCTCGGGAATTTGCCTGTATTCATGTCAATCATGAAACAAGTCGATCCTAAACGTCGACGCAAGGTTTTGATTCGAGAATTACTCATTGCGTTGGGCATTATGTTGGTATTTCTCTATACCGGCTCAAGCATTTTATCGTTTCTGCACCTCAAACAAGAAGCCGTAAGCATCGCTGGTGGCATTATTTTATTCTTAATTGCGATTCGTATGATTTTTCCGCAGCCAGGAGGCGTCATTGGCTTAGAGCCCGGCGAAGAGCCACTCATTGTTCCAATGGCCATCCCGCTCGTGGCTGGGCCATCTATTTTGGCGGCACTACTGCTATTAGCAAATCAAGAACCGACACGCATGGTTGATTGGACCATTGCTCTATTCACTGCTTGGTTACCCACAACGGTCATTTTACTATTTTCACAAAGCTTCCACCGTTGGCTCGGTGAGCGAGGCTTAGTCGCCATGGAGCGTTTAATGGGCATGATCCTCGTGATGCTCAGTGTGCAAATGTTTCTAGATGGTATTGCCGACTACCTTTCAGCGAGTTTGCACTAGTGGCATTGGAATTTCTCAGTCATGCCGACAACACCTTGCAAGCTTACTTGCTCAAAGGTTGGTTTGAACAACAAGGAATTGCGGTGCAGATCCGCGGTGAAGTGCTGGGTGGCGCGGTAGGAGAACTACCCACCGAAGTACTTCAACCCCAGTTGTGGACTGACATCGAACACTTAGACAAAGCACAAATCTTATTGAAGTCATGGCAATCTGAACCTTCTTCTTCACTATGGTTTTGTCGCCATTGCAGCGAAGAAAATCCAACAAGTTTTGATACTTGCTGGAGCTGCGGTACCGAATCTCAAAGGAACACTTAATTATGTCGTTCAATCATAATTTGCGCGATTTATCGCCTAAACAACAACTTGCTTTCGCTGCAGCAATCGCAGAGCGGATGCTACCCAACTACCAACTGTTTTCTTCACGCACGGATGATGATGCTCACCTCAAAGTACGCGCTATTTTAGACACCGTTTGGGAACACCTAACGATTCGAGGCAGCCGCATAGACTTTGCCAAGCAGGCCGAAAAACTGCAGGAGCTAGTCCCCGACACTGTTGGCGATGAAAGTCTTGGCAGTTATCTGGCGCTCGATACGTCACTTGCAGTTGATCATTGCCTGCAGTTGCTACTGCAAGCCGACGATGAACAAGTTGTCAGTATTAGTCGTTTGTCACGGGCAAGTGTCGCGCGATTTTTAGAAGTCACTGAACCAGAAACAGCCGAAGGACGTTTATCAGAGCAACCGCTCATGCAATACGAGCACGAATGCCAAAACGAAATTCTTGCCTTTGTTCAAGCACACGAGTCGTCACCCAACGACATGAAGGCCTTGCGTCAAATGATAAAAGAACAAGAAGTGAGCAGCATTGGTATTGAACGATAGTGGCCACTGACGCCCTTATCAATCAATATCTATCGTAAAAAAGTTTTAAAGGAGACGCAATGAAGCGGCTTATTATCGCATTACTGATTCTTGCCGTAGCCGCCGCTGTGTATTGGCGCTACGACCAAAATAAAGCAACTCAAGAACGCGCTCGCGGCATTCCCTCTGTGGTTGCTCAACTGCCTGTCAGCATTGAAATGGCCGACAAATTTGAGGCGCTTGGCACGTTGTTGGCCAACAATAATATCGAAGTGACAGCCAATACCACAGAGAAAGTCGTCGCCGTGTCTTTTGTTGATGGGCAGTCTGTGCAAAAAGGCGATGTATTAGTGGAATTACAAAGCGCAGAGCAATTTGCTCAATTGCAAGCTGCTCGGGTTAACCTTGCAGAGCAAGAGCGTGAATATCGACGAATTGAAGACTTAGTCCGCAAACGGACTGTTGCCAGTTCCGAGCTCGACCGTTTGCAGAGCTCTATTGATACTGCAAAGGCACGCATCGACGAGGCTCAAGCGAACCTAAATGACCGCATCATCCGGGCACCATTTAGCGGTCAGTTAGGCTTTCGCCAAATCAGTAATGGAGCCTTGATCACTCCAGGTACGGTGATCACCACGCTCGATGACATCAGCGTGTTGAAGCTAGACTTCCAAATCCCAGAACATTTCTTATCCACCATTCAAGCAGGCACCGAGATATCGGCCATATCTGATGCGTACTTAGGCCGAGAATTCAAAGGCACCGTCACCACCCTGTCATCACGAATTGATCCCGTGACGCGCTCATTAAGCGTGCGTGCTCGACTTGAAAACACCGACGGCTTATTGCGCCCCGGAATGCTCATGAAAGTCGAAGTGATTCGTGCCCGAAAATCTGTTCTCGCAATACCGGAGCAGGCCATTGTGATGCTGCAAAACAAGCAATTTGTATTTGTGGTTGATGCCGATGGAAATGCTCTTCAAAAAGACGTGAGCACCGGCATGCGACAAAATGGGCTGGTTGAAGTTATTCAAGGGTTAGAGGCGTCTGACTCAGTGATCACTGAAGGACGACTCAAAGTTCGCAACGGCGGTAAAGTGACCCTGCAAGAGGAAACTTGGCGCGGAGTCACCCCATGATCCTAACAGATATATCGGTAAAACGACCTGTTTTTGCCTCGGTGCTGAGCTTATTGCTATTGGCCTTTGGCTTGGTTTCTTTCGACAAATTACCATTGCGCGAATACCCCGATATTGATGCGCCGGTCGTGTCAGTCTCCACCAATTATCGCGGCGCATCTGCTTCAGTTGTGGAATCACGAATCACCAAGCGCATCGAAGATCGAATTAGCGGTGTGGAGGGCATTAAAAACATTATTTCAAGCTCTCAAGACGGTCGTTCTCAAATCACCATTGAGTTTGATATTGAACGCGACATTGATGCCGCAGCCAACGACATCCGAGAACGCGTATCTCGTATTTTAAATAACTTACCCGATGAAGCCGATCCACCTGAAGTGTCTAAGGCCGGAGCCGATGATGACACCATCATGTGGCTCAACCTGACCAGTGACCGAATGGACACTCTTGAGCTGACCGATTACGCCGAGCGGTATTTGGTAGACAGGTTCAGTGTGATCAACGGTGTTGGGCGTGTTCGAGTGGGCGGCGGTCTGAACTATTCATTACGAATATGGCTAGATCGCACCGCACTTGCTGCTCGAGATCTGACCGTTAACGATATTGAAGACGCACTGCGCCGCGAAAACGTTGAATTGCCTGCTGGGAATATCGAATCTCAAAATATGATGTTTACCGTGCGTATCAAGCGCGCTTATGAAACCGCTGAGCAGTTCTCGAACCTAGTGGTCGATCAGGGTGACAATGATTACCTCGTGCGTTTACGCGATGTTGCCAAAGTAGAAATTGGACCGGAAGAAAATCGAATATCGTTTCGGGGCAATGGTTCGCCCATGATTGGCCTTGGCATTACTAAGCAATCCACCGCGAATACACTAGAAGTTGCCATTGCCACACGCGAACTCACTGCTGATATCAATAAAACGTTGCCCGAAGGCATGGAGCTCATCGCTAGTTACGATTCAAGCGTCTTTATTGAGCGCTCCATCGATGAGGTGTATCAAACCTTATTTATCGCAATGGGGCTGGTGATCCTCGTCATTCTTCTGTTTTTGGGGAATGTCCGAGCTACACTCATCCCCGCATTAACTGTTCCAGTGTCGTTGATGGGTACCTTCATCATTTTATATATGCTGGGCTTCACCATTAACTTGCTTACCCTGCTGGCAATGATTTTAGCCATTGGGATGGTCGTTGATGACGCGATCGTCATGCTTGAGAATATTCATCGACGCATTGAGGAAGGCGAAACGCCTCTAGTGGCTGCGTTCTTAGGCGCCCGACAAGTGTCGTTTGCGGTGGTTGCAACCACCTTAGTACTGATTGCAGTATTCTTGCCCATTACATTTTTAGATGGCGATTTGGGCAAGCTATTCACCGAATTTGCCGTGGCAATGTCCGCAGCGGTTGCGTTTTCAAGCATTGTTGCGCTGACGTTGTCGCCCATGATGTGTTCGAAATTGCTCAAAGCCAACGATAAACCCAGTTGGCTTACACGTAAAATGGATGGCTTCATGGAGAAGCTGCGCTTGAGCTATCAAGCCACACTTGAGCGCCGTATTCGACAGCCTATCATCACAGTCGTCACCATCGTCATCGCCTTAGTTGCCGTGGCAAGTTTGTTTAATTTGATACCCGGAGAGTTCACGCCCAAAGAAGATCGGGGCGCATTCTTTCTGGTAGTAAATTCCCACGAAGGCGCAACCTTCACCTACAGCAAAGCCTATATGGATGAAATCGAAACTCGACTCATGCCAATGGTTGAGCGAGGTGACATTCGAAGATTACTCATTCGCGCGCCGCGCTCATTCGGCTCGTCCTCTGATTTTTCAGGCGGTTTCGCCATTTTAGTGTTGAACGACTGGGACAACCGCCCAAGCGCATGGAAACTTATGGGTGAAGTCCAACAACGCATTGGCGATCTGGCAGGCGTGCGTGCATTCCCCATTATGCGACAAGCATTAGGCGGAGGAGTCGGCAAGCCGGTTCAATTCGTGATTGGCGGCGGTGACTATGATGAGCTAGCACGCTGGCGCGATATCATGCTGGCTGAAGCACGCAAGAACCCCGGATTAATCGGGCTTGACCACGATTACAAAGAAACCAAACCTCAGCTCCGTGTGGTGGTCGACACTCAACGTGCAGGCGATTTAGGTGTGACCATTGCAGACATAGGCCGCACTCTGGAAACCATGCAGGGTTCGCGCGTTGTCACCACATTCCAGCAACGTGGTGAGGAGTACGATGTTATTCTAGAAGGCGATCGCGCCGTTCAGAGCAGTCCGTCTGATATCAGCAATATTTATGTCCGAAGTGATCGCACCAAAGCCCTAGTACCGCTCTCAAACTTGGTCACAATTGAAGAGTTTGCCGACGCATCGTCACTCAATCGCTACAATCGCATGAGGGCCGTCACGCTTGAAGCCAACTTAGCCGACGGTTATACCTTAGGTGAAGCCATTGATTCTTTGAATGAACTAGCTGAACGCTACTTACCTGCCGATGCGGTGATTAGTTACAAAGGGCAATCACAGGACTACGAAGAGTCTGGGGGGTCTATTTACTTTGTATTCGCTCTCGCTCTGGTGGTGGTGTTCCTGGTGTTAGCCGCTCAATTTGAAAGCTATGTGCACCCACTTGTGATCATGCTCACCGTACCGTTAGCGATATTTGGTGCTCTTTTGGGTCTGTATTTATTTGGGCAGTCCCTTAATATTTACAGCCAAATCGGCATCATCATGCTCATCGGGTTGGCCGCCAAGAATGGTATTTTAATTGTTGAGTTTACCAACCAATTAAGAGATCAGGGTCGTCCCTTCGAGCGGGCTATTGTCGAAGCGGCGGGCCAGCGACTTCGGCCTATTTTGATGACCGGTGTCACCACTGCACTTGGCGCGTTGCCATTAGTACTAAGCTCAGGTGCGGGCAGTGAAACACGAATTGTGATTGGTGTTGTAGTATTAACCGGCATTATCGTGGCCACCCTCTTCACCTTGCTCATTGTGCCATCGATTTATGCCTTACTTGCACGCCATACAGGTTCGCCAGATGACGTCAGCAATGAATTGGAACATCAGTTAAACCAAAACAAAATGGCCAACACACCATCAGATCGAGCGCCTTAATTGGCAGTTCGCTCAAATTGATACAAGTAGCCGTGCGATTGGCCGGCTACTTTATCTCGATACAGCTCAAAATCGGCAGGTAATAGAGGCATCGGCAACTCCGCCTCCGCTTCCATGTATATCCACGCATCATCAGCTAACCAAGGCTTTAGCAATGCCAAAGTAGGCGCAACTAACGCTTTGCGAAACGGCGGATCGATAAACACCACATCAAAACGTCGCGATGCGCCCTTTAAAAAGTCCAATACGTCTGCGCAAACAACTTCAATTGCATCCGACTTCAGCAATCCCGCGTTCGCTTTAAGTTGCTGCACCACCTGCTTGTCTCGCTCAACAGCAACAAGTGAAGCACCATAACGTGACATGGCTTCAAAGCCTAAACCACCTGCCCCCGCATACAAATCAAGTATATGAGCACCATCAAGGGATCCCTGCAGCCAATTAAAAAGTGTTTCTTTTTGGCGGTCCGTGGTTGGGCGCAATCCGGCTACATCGCGCACCGGTAAACGCCGTCCGCGCCATTGACCTGCAATAATTCGAATTTGTCCGCTACTCTTCGCCATTAATTAAATCCACTACTGAAGCTGTGATTGGTGAAAATTTCCCGCGAAGCGGGTAACATCTGCGACTATTCTAACAGCCTTTTTTAATGGCCCCACACCACATCGCATTCGGGTTTGAACGAGATGGCAAAATCGCGCAAAAAAGGATTGTTCTCCTGGTTTGGCAAAAGCAAACAAACAGAGCAAGTACAAAACACTCCAGAAGTGGAAGAAACAATTGAGTCAACGGACACCATTGAGACTGTTGAAACAGAGTCATCTTCAACCTCTGAACCTGTTGTGGAAACACATACTGAAACTTTAGAGAAACAGCCTGAACCGACTCAGCTCTCAGAGCCAGAGCCAGAGCCAGAGCCAGAGCCAGAGCCAGAGCCAGAGCCAGAGCCAGAGCCAGAGCCAGAGCCAGAGCCAGAGCCAGAGCCAGAGCCAGAGCCAGAGCCAGAGCCAGAGCCAGAGCCAAGCAAAAAGCCTGGTTTTTTCGCTCGCCTACGTCAAGGGCTAAGTAAAACTCGTTCCAATATTGGTAGCGGTTTCTTTAGCCTATTTGCGGGCAAGAAGATCGACGACGATCTTTATGAAGAATTAGAAACACAATTGCTTATGGCAGATGTAGGCGTCGATACCACCACTAAATTGATCGACAACCTCACTCAACAAGCCAAGCGCAAAGAAATGACTGACGGTGAAGCCTTGTACGAGGTCCTCAAAAGTCAGCTCAGTGAATTGCTGCAAGAAGTGAATCAACCGATTGATATGAACCAAACCGACGGCCCATTTGTGATTTTAATGGTGGGCGTCAATGGCGTGGGTAAAACCACCACCATTGGTAAGCTGGCCAAGCAATTTCAAAATCAAGGCAAACAAGTGATGTTGGCCGCGGGTGACACCTTCCGCGCCGCAGCTGTTGAACAGTTGCAAGTTTGGGGGCAACGCAACAACGTACCTGTCATTGCCCAACATACCGGTGCCGACAGTGCCTCGGTTATCTTTGATGCCTATCAAGCCGCTAAATCTCGTGGCGCAGATGTGCTGATTGCCGACACTGCAGGTCGCTTGCAAAACAAAGCTCACTTAATGGAAGAGCTCATTAAGATTGTACGTGTGATGAAAAAAATTGATGCCAATGCCCCGCATGAAGTCATGCTCACGCTAGATGCAGGTACAGGGCAAAATGCACTATCGCAAACTCAGCTATTTAACGACGCCATTGGCCTGACAGGTTTAACATTAAGTAAACTCGACGGCACAGCAAAAGGTGGCGTTATCTTTGCCATCGCCGACAAGTTTAAGATCCCCATTCGCTACATTGGTGTTGGCGAGGGCATTGATGATTTGCGTCAGTTCGACGCAAATGATTTTGTTTCTGCACTGTTTAACAAAGACGATAACGAAACCACGGAATGATTCGCTTCGATAATGTCGACAAGGTCTATGCTTCGGGCCATCAAGCACTAAACAATGTTAGCTTTCACTTAAAGAAAGGTGAAATGGCGTTTTTAACCGGACACTCGGGCGCCGGTAAAAGCACATTGCTTAAATTGATTGCACTGTTGGAACGCCCAACACGCGGCAATGTGTTTATTAATGGCCACAGCCTAAATACGGTCAACCGTAAGCAGGTGCCCTTTGTAAGGCGCGACATTGGCATTATCTTTCAGGATCATCGTTTGCTCATGGAGCGCACCGTTTTTGACAACGTTGCGCTACCGCTTGTGATTGAAGGCTACCCTCACTTGGAAACGCGCCGTCGCGTAGCAGCTGCACTCGATAAGGTCGGCTTGCTGGGCAAAGAGCGTTTGTTTCCAACCATGTTATCGGGCGGCGAACAACAACGTGTGGGTATTGCCCGTGCTGTGGTGAATAAACCCCCTATTATTTTAGCGGATGAGCCAACAGGTAATCTCGACCCGCACCTATCGGTAGAAATTCTCAAATTGTTTGAGGAATTTAATCGCGTGGATGTGGCTGTATTGGTTGCCACCCACGACCTTGGGTTAATTGCGCGTATGCGCTATCGCACCCTGACGATTAAAGGCGGGTATTTAACCAATGACGGGCTATCGTCGGAGTCGGCATTATGAGTTTGCTATTTGAACGACGCGGCGAAGGTGCAACCGAGCGTAAAATCTCGAGGGTTCAAAAGCTCATCTCTTGGTGGATAAGTCACCTACGACAAGCCACCTCCAGCCTCGGTGACTTATGGCGCACCCCAGCCCCTTCATTGATGACAATTCTGGTGTTGGGATTCAGTCTTTCACTGCCTGCTTCGCTTTATATTGTGAATAAGAATGGTCAACGTGTGGCTGCTCAGTGGGAAAATCCAGCTCAGATATCCGTTTTCCTTAAGAAAAATCAAAGCACCGACGACATTCAGCGACTCGTGAATGATTTGGCCACATGGACCGAAGTTAAAAAAGTCGAGTGGCTCAGCAAAGATGATGCACTGATGGAATTTAAAGAAACCTCAGGCTTTGGTAACGCACTCAACTATTTAGATGAAAACCCGCTGCCGGATGTATTGGTGATTTCACCCATTTCATCAGAGCAAGGCACGGAGCATGCAGAGGCATTACTCAATGAATTGACAAGCTTACCCGCGGTGGCGATGGCTAAGCTCGATATTCAGTGGTTAGAACGACTCAACGCAATGGTCGGTTTACTAGAAAACACCTTTTCGGGCTTAGCAACACTGTTGTGTTTGTCGGTTATTTTAATCATTGGGAACACCATTCGATTGTCGATCTTAAGTCGCAGAACCGAAATTGAAGTAATGAAACTGGTAGGCGCTACAGACCCATTCATTCAACGTCCGTTCCTATACGCTGGTGTTTGGTATGGTGTATTCGGTGCGTTTTTGTCGTGGATCGTCATCGCATTACTGTTATGGTGGCTCGAAAGTGCGGTGAATGAACTTACCCGCCTGTACGACTATCCCATCCAACTATCCGGTCTAACACTCTCAGAAAGCTTGTTACTTATTGTGATCGCAGCAAGCATGGGCTTAATGGGTTCTTGGCTCTCTGTGCGGCAGCATATCCGCGCAATTGAGCCCGTTTAAGCGATAGCTCACACCCGCAGCTCATACATGAATCCGCTTTAACAAGACTAAACGGAAGCTGAACGCCACGCAGCGCACTCGGCATTATTTGAACTCGGCATTGCAATTAGGGTCAGAGTTACGGTATAGATCGTTTTAGCACTCTTCGCATATGAGTGCTAAACTTTTAGTAAGACCGAGTTTAGAGGTAAATTTACAATGAGTATTTCTTCAAACATGTCATTAACGACGATTCCACAGGGCGGCCTTGACGGTTATGTCTCAGCAGTGAACGGGATGCCTATGCTGACCGTTGAAGAGGAACGCGGCTTGGCTGAAGAGTTACAAGAGACGGGTTCATTAGAAGCTGCACGTCAGCTAGTAATGTCTCATCTTCGTTTTGTAGTCCATGTTGCACGTGGATACTCAGGCTATGGCTTACCGCAAGCAGACCTTATTCAAGAAGGTACTGTTGGCCTCATGAAGGCTGTAAAACGATTTGATCCGACTGTTGGAGTCCGCTTGGTTAGTTTTGCCGTGCATTGGATCAAAGCTGAAATTCACGAGTTTGTATTGCGCAACTGGCGTATCGTGAAGGTCGCAACTACCAAGGCACAACGTAAATTGTTCTTCAACCTTCGCAAGAATAAAAAACGTTTGGGTTGGTTTAGCCAAGATGAGATTCAAACCGTCGCCGAAGCGCTCGGTGTTTCAACCCGCGAAGTGGTTGAAATGGAATCACGCATGAGCTCTCAAGATCAAGCATTCGATCTCGGCAGTGATGACGACGACAACGGCTCAACAAACTTTGCTCCGGTGCTTTATCTAGAAGATAAATCCTCTGATGTGGCGGATATTGTTGAAAACAGCAACTGGGAAAAGCATGCCTACGGTAAGCTTTCAAACGCACTGAGTGAGTTAGACGAACGTAGCCAAGATATCGTTCGCTCTCGTTGGTTAGACGAAGACAATAAAACCACGTTGCAAGAGCTTGCCGGTAAATACGGCGTTTCTGCAGAGCGAGTGCGTCAGCTAGAAAAGAACGCAATGAAAAAGCTCAAAATAGCGATGGCAGGATAAACACCTGTGGTTGTTAAAAAAGGCGCTTGAAGCGCCTTTTTTATTGCCTGAAAATTAGTCCAGCTGAAATGACCAAGAGCCCGGATTATATTGCGTCCACACCATGTGCTTTAAAAATTTCGCGATGGACGATGTTTCAGGGCATTCCGCCTTCACTACGCTGCCTTTCGGTAACTGCAAAAGCGCCTGCTGCAATAGAAAGGTTCCTACGCCTCGCTGGCGCGTAGCTTCGCGCACTTCAATGTAATTGAGCCAGTATTCTTGACCATCTTGCTCAAGTAAGACTAAACCGATGCATTTATCATTAAAGGTCGCGATCCATAACTGTGCCGAATCTTGCGCTAATGCTTGCTCCAACCAAGTGAGCGACGTAGCTTCATCTGTGGCAAACGACAACTTATTCAGATCTGAAAACACCTCTGGTGTAAGCTGTGTGAGTGGCGAAATCGTCAAACGCATAAGTAAGTCCAAATCATCATGAAAACTAAAGAACAACCATTTCAATGCCGAGCTGGCTGCGGTGCTTGCTGCATTGTACCTTCTATTAGCTCTGCGATCCCAGGAATGCCTGAGGGCAAACCCGCAGGCACCCGCTGCATACAACTGAACGAACAAAATATGTGCAAACTTTTTGGTTTACCTGAACGGCCTGCAGTATGCTTACGTTTTTATGCCGATATAGACACATGCGGTACGCAACACGAGCATGCTTTTGCTATTCTTGACCGGCTGGAAAGCGATACCCAATGAGCAAATATAAGATATTGCTCATTGTATGAGCGGCAACGCATTGTTAACATGGTTAACACTCGAATAGCACAAAAAGAGTTACGGAAAGGCGAATTATGTCGAGAATCCACTGGCGCAAAGTGGTCAAACTGGCTGCAAAGGAATTTGCTTGTTTTCTGATGGCAACTGATGAAATCAAACGCACAATTACACTTGAGGCGATGTTAGGATGTCGCAACCCCGAAGAAGAACCGATCGATCGAGTTTACTTCGGATGGCACGCTGTATATTCAATGCCAGAAGAAGACGAGAACTTAGTTCAAAATGAGTTGCTCAGTGGTAGTTGCTGCAAGCTTGGGCAGTGGAAGAATAACGATCTCAGTAAAGAAGAGATTGGCATTATCAACGAACACATGGCTGAGCTATTAACTGATTGGCAAAACAAGTTAGAAGACGCAGGTATTGTCTGTGAGTTTGAAGCGATTGCTCCTGCTGCGAATGAATAGATCTAATTTAGGCAGTTAACAAACGCAAAAAAGCCGCTCTATAGCGGCTTTTTTGCGTTTGTTAAGCGACTGCTACTTGCTGATTTTCATCGGTAGTTGCTAAGTCACTTTTTGAAGGCATCGCGCCTTGGTCGTGTTCAGCAATCATATTAAGCATATTACCTAATGTGGTCGCTTGAGGTTGTTCCTCAACCACGTCCCGCTGTTCCAACATGCTTCCCCCTTAAGGATCACGTACAGCTAACTGCTAAACACCTGTTGTTTAGCAGGGTGTGAATTAACTCACGTTTTTAAATACATTACGAGCTAAAAATAATCATTGGTAAGTGATTCTGAAAATTAACGAAACCACTTACAAAAACAAAATACTAAATATATATCAATTACTTGCACCAATGACTTGGATTGACTGGCACTCCTTCGTGGCGCATCTCAAAATATAAACCTGGTCTGACCTGACCACCACTTTGCCCAACCAAAGCAATTGTGTCTCCGCGACGAACTTCGTCACCCGGCTGACGCAATAAGGTTTGTGCATGACCATACAGGCTCATATAGCCTTTACCATGATCTAGCACCATAACTAAACCCATTCCTTTAACCCAATCGGCAAAAAGTACTTTGCCATCGGCAATTGATCGCACATCGTCACCAGAACTCCCCGCCATCAACACGCCTTTCCAACGAATTTGGCCCTGTCGAACGGAATTATACTTGTGGCGGAGCTTGCCTTGAGTCGGCCACTTCAAACTTCCTTTTTTAATGCCCTTTAATTGCACAGATGAGTGCACAACCGCGACCTTATCCAGCAAACTCTTTAATTGATTTTCGCTGTCTTCCAGTAGCCCGATGCTTTCTTGTTCAGTTTTTAGGTGTCGATTGATTGAGGAAATGAGCTGCTGATGATTCATTTGTTCAGTCTTGAGCATCTGCCGCTCTGCTGACTGCTGTCCGAGTAATTCTTCGAGTTGATGGTGCTTGGCCAGCAGCTCACCCTCGACTTGCTGAAGCTGAGCCTCCGTCACTTTCAACACATCTAATGCTTCGATTCTGGCCTCACTCAAATATTGAAAATAGACCAAGGTACGTTCAATTGAAGCGGGATCTTGTTGATTGAAGATCATAGCGAGGTAGTCAGAGCTACCCGCAAGGAAATGGCTCTCCAATTGCGCAGCTAGCACCGCTTGCTGTGCCTTACGAGTGGATTCTAAATCATCTCTGCGTGCTTTTAGGCCTAGCTGCTCTTGCTGATTCTTTTCAATACTGAGGCGAGTGGTGTGAAGTTCTTTTGCCTGCTTAGCAAGGTTTAACTCCGTGGAACGAAGCTCTGCCTGCGCCCTTTTCTGCTGGGCTTGTCGTTCTTTTAAATTGGCCTGTCGTTTTTTTATTTCTTGTTGTACTTCTTGCAGCCGTTTGGTGGCGTCATTGTCGGGATTCGCAGCACTGACCGCGAAACACATCCACAACGAAAGGCCAGCAATGCTGCTGGCCTTCACAATGGCATGACAGTTAAACTGCGTTGGCACTTTATTTAAGGTCTACTAAAACCTTGCCCGTCATTTCTGGCGGTACTTCCATGCCCATCAAGTTCAGCATAGTAGGCGCTAAATCACTTAGCTTACCATCAGCAGCAATGCTACCTTCGCGACCAAAATAAATGAGTGGCACAGGTTCACTGGTATGCGCGGTATGCGCTTGGCCAGTTGCTTCGTCGGCCATTTTTTCTGCATTCCCATGGTCAGCGGTAATCAAACATTCGCCACCCACTTCATCCAGTGCATCCACCACGCGACCAATACAATGGTCAACCGCTTCACAAGCTTTCACGGCGGCATCGAAATTACCCGTATGCCCGACCATGTCGCCATTTGGATAGTTACATATGATCACATCAAACTTGCCGCCTTTAATAGCGCCAACAAGCTGGTCAGTTAGCATTTCAGAATTCATTTCTGGCTGTAAGTCGTACGTTGCTACCTTAGGAGAAGGAATCAAAATGCGCTCTTCACCTTCAAACGGCTCTTCTTTGCCGCCATTGAAGAAGAAAGTCACGTGGGCGTATTTTTCAGTTTCAGAAATACGAAGTTGAGTACGACCATTGTCGGCCAACCACTGGCCTAAAACATTTGTCAGCTTTTCTGCAGGATAGGCAATTGATGTTTTAATATCAGCCGCATACTCGGTCAACATGACAAAGTCAGACAATGCTGGTTTAACCTTACGCTCAAAACCATCAAAATCTTGGTCAACAAAGGCACGCGTAATTTCGCGCGCGCGGTCCGCACGGAAGTTCATAAAGATCAAGGCATCGCCATCAGCCATGGTCGCATCGTCTTGACCCGCCGCTTTAATCACGCTTGGTGCAACAAACTCATCGTTTTCATCACGCGCGTATGCGGCCAACAGGCCTTCTACGGCAGAGTCATACACGTATTCAGTTTTGCTTTGAGTCAACAGGTCGTAGCACGATTCAACGCGATCCCAACGCTTATCGCGGTCCATTGCAAAGTAACGACCACACAATGAAGCAACACGGCCTTTACCCAGCTCTGCAAATTTAGCATCAAAGCGCTCAATAGATGCTTGCGCGCTTCGCGGTGGCGTATCGCGACCGTCAAGAAATGCGTGCAAGTAGATTTTTTCAGCACCGCGCTCAGCAGCTAATTCAACCATGGCCAACATATGATTTTCATGGCTATGTACACCTCCTGGCGACAATAGCCCCATAATATGAACAGCTTTGTTTGCAGTTACAGCTTTATCAACAGCGGCACACAAGGCTTCATTTTCGAAAAAAGTACGCTCTTCAATTGCTTTGGCAATGCGCGTTAGCTCTTGATACACCACGCGACCAGAACCAATATTGATATGGCCTACCTCTGAGTTCCCCATTTGACCATCGGGTAAACCTACGTCTAACCCAGAGCCTGAAATCAAACCACTCGCATAATGCGCGCTCAATTTATCTAAATTTGGGGTGTTGGCATGGTTAATGGCATTGCTACTGTCATCTTCACGATAACCCCAACCATCTAGGATGATTAAAGCCAGTGGCTTTTTTTGCTCAGTCATGACTATTTCTCTCGTACCTTCAATTGATTAAAGCTGAATCGCTGCTAAAACAAGTCTACAGCAACGACTAAAAATTAGGCTGATTATGTACCCTTTCATTATGACACAATTTGATCAGAGGCAACGAGAACAAATATCCGCTCGATAAACTGATGCGATGAGTTGGCCTTTGTATGTATAATCCACGCCTTATGTTTATAACTATGGAACCCTTTGAATGGACCAGTTCATCGAGTTTGTCTCAGCCAACCCACTGCTTAGCGCTGCGTGGGTCGGTTTATTCATTATGCTGATCTACAGCTTCATTGGCGCAAAAATGCGTGGATACACGTCAATTACGTCTCAAGAATTGACTATGATGGTGAATCGAGAAGACGCAACAGTGGTTGATATTCGCCCAACAGATACCTTTCGTAAGGGTCATATTGCTGGAGCAAAAAACATCGTTGAGTCCAAGATCACAGAAAACAACAAGCCAGAGCTTGAAAAGCTCTCAGGCCACCCCATTATAGTTGTATGCGAGACAGGAATGACTGCTGGCAAATCATGCGCAGCTTTGAAGGCCATGGGTTTTGAATCCATTTTCAGCCTGCGCGGTGGCATGGCCGAATGGCGCCAGGCAAATTTGCCAACGGCGAGCAAGTAACGACTTGCACAAATTTTAACTATTATTGAAGCGGCAAGATGCCGCTCTGGACTGAAGGTACCTACATCATGGCAGAAGAAATAAATGCAAATGGCGCAGCAGCGGCATCTGAAGCACAAGCTCCTCAATTTGCGATTCAACGTTTGTATATCAAAGATATTTCTTTTGAATCGCCAAATACACCTGACATCTTTCAAAAAGAATGGAAGCCTGAAGTTAAGCTCGATTTAGACACCAAAAGCCGTAAGTTAGCCGATGACACATTTGAAGTGATTCTGTCGTTAACAGTGACAACAACTGTCGAAGACGAAACTGCATTCTTATGTGAAGTTCAACAAGCCGGTATTTTCGGTATTGGAACTGAAAACGAAGCGCACCTTGCACACATGCTCGGTTCTTTCTGTCCAAACATCTTGTTCCCATACGCGCGTGAAGCCGTAACGAACATGGTCACTCGTGGTACATTCCCACAATTGAATCTTGCGCCAGTTAACTTTGACGCTTTGTTTGCTTCTTACGTTCAAAAACGTCAGCAAGATGCTCAAGCAGCAGCTTCTGAAGCCGCAAGCGATTCTTAATTAAATGACCACCTCTCCGGTGATTAGCGTTTTGGGAGCGGGCTCTTACGGCACCGCTCTTGCTCTGCAACTTGCTCGAAATGGCCATCAAACACTGCTTTGGGGCCATGATCCTGAGCATGTGAAACGCCTCAACAATGATCGCGAAAATTGCCAATTCCTCCCCGACGCAAAGTTTCCAGACACACTACAAATAACAGATGACCTCACACTCGCCGCCAGTGCGTGTCGAGATATTCTGGTGGTGGTTCCGAGCTTTGCCTTTGGCGAAGTATTGGCAAAAATTGCGTCGCACTTGCAAACTGATGCTCGGGTGGCTTGGGCCACTAAAGGTCTTGAACCTGAAACGGGTCGATTACTGGGTGACGTCGCCAAAGAGCAACTCAACCCAAATACAGCATTGGCCGTATTGTCTGGGCCAACGTTTGCCCGCGAAATTGCTTTAGGCTTGCCTACCGCGATTGCCGTTGCAGGAGAAGACGATCAATTCGATGCCGACCTTGCAACCTTGCTCCATTGCCCAAAGCGTTTCAGAGTGTACCGCAACCCAGATTTTATCGGATTGCAACTGGGTGGCGCCGTGAAGAACGTGGTGGCAATTGCCGCAGGCTTGTCCGACGGCATGGGTTTTGGTGCGAACGCGCGAACCGCGTTAATTACACGAGGCTTGGCCGAATTAACTCGCTTGGGTGTTGCGCTCAATGCTGATCCAGCCACCTTTATGGGGATGTCGGGCTTAGGAGACTTAGTCCTTACATGTACCGATGACCAATCTCGTAATCGTCGTTTTGGTCTTGCTTTAGGCCGTGGAGAAAGCGTCAAAGACGCTGAAGCGAACATTGGGCAAGTGGTCGAAGGGTATCGTAATACTGCTGAGGTGTATCATTTGTCTCAGCGCCTTGGCATCGAAATGCCGATTACAGATCAGCTGTATCAGGTGCTGTATCAGGGGCAGTCTTCGAAAGAAGCCGCCATAAACCTGCTCAGCCGAGAACAAACCAGCGAATCAGCCGGTTAATTTAGCTTAAAGTTGTCCGGTTATCGAAACCGGATAACTTTCCCTTTCCCCGTCTCTTTCGCTTGATAAAGCGCTTTATCTGCCTCTGACAACATTGTTGCTGCCTCTGGCACCGTTTTCTGATAGTTGGTTTCACTCACCCCGACCGAGCAGCTCAACCACTTATGCTCCGGAATATTCACCGCACGCTTTAAGGCATGACTCAATTGTTCAGCAAAGCCGCGCTTCGTGACCAAAGCTTGAAGAATTCGTTCGCCCACCATCTCGGCTTTCATACCGGATGTTTCAGGCAAAAACACAATAAACTCATCTCCTCCCCAACGGCCCGCCACATCCACGTCTCGGAGCTGTTCTAGCAGTAGATCTGAAAACCATTGGAGCAACAGGTCGCCAGCATCATGTCCGAATGTGTCGTTATAATACTTGAAGTTGTCGAGATCGATAAAAGCCAGAGACATAAATCCAGTCGCCCCCGCATAGCGACGTACCCGGTTGATCTCGTCTTGCATGGTGGTTTGCAACGACTGCCGGTTCGACAAGCCGGTTAAAGTATCCACAGAGCTCAATTCAATTAATTTATTCTGTTGTCGAACCGCCGCCATTTGCGACGCCATTTGGTTGGAAATAAGCGTCAGTACTTCTTGATCATGCTTGCCCGGAACATAGGGTAAATCAAGATTCACCAGCACTAACTGACAACAACGTAAGTTCCCATCTCGAAGTGGCAGCACGCACACCGCACTGAGCCTTCTTGAGCCTGAACTCAGCAACCAGCTGCGATTCAGTAAAAGCTGCTGGTTACGGAAATCCTTCACATCATCGGCTAATTCTTCAATTGGGAAAGCTTTGACTTGGCCGTCAACATGCACTGCCATCACTTCGGTTTTTTCGCTCTGGCAATTTACCACCATTGCCAATTGAAAATCATAATGGCCGCACAACAGCCGGACTGTCTCTCGCGCAATCTTAACCTCGCTTGTCGCATCACTTCCTATGGCTTGCAATGCACTAATTAACCGCACTTCTCGCATTCGTTTCCAAAGCTGATTCAAGCGAGCTTCTTGCTGAGCTAAAACAAATAAATGATCCAGCGCCATGCTGGGCAAAGGTAAATTAACCAGCGGCTTGTGTTTACCTAACAATAACTGTCGAATAGCATTCCAACCTAACGGCTGTTGCTCTTGCTCGCTGGTTGCATCAATCACCATGTCGCGCGCTGCATCGGAGTTGCCTAATAGCAGGTGATACCGCACTCGCGTTTCAAGCCACAGCAGCTTAAATTGACTATGCAAGCGCCCCGAAGTCAACAGCCGCTGTTCTACTAAAGCAACGTAGTCATCTTCTGCATCGGCTAAATGCTCTGTGGCTGTTAACAAGTATTCAAGCATGGGGCGAATAACACGCGCCGATTTTGACAACGGAATCGACAAACGTTTGCTGCGCTCTAAGCATTGCACAGCCCGCAACCACTCTTGATTAAATGCATGCACTAAACCTTGCAACAAATGCACATCGTGCAAGTTACGATAGGCAAAGTAATTTGCGTGTTGTCCCACCATAAGCCGGCGTAATTGTTCCAGTACTGATGCACTATGGCGGTAATGACGCACCACTAAGTACAGCCACGCTAAGTTATATAGGGTAGCCACGGTTTCATTCACATGACCAACTTTCATGACCTGCTTGAGCGCACCATTGAAGTAATCGTAGGCACTCAAAAACTGCTCCTGATGGCAGTAAAAGAAACCGAATCCGTTGCGTAATCGCGCCATGTCGAGGGGATCATTCATGCATTTCAGCAAACGTTCAGCCACCTTATAACAACGTTTCGCCTGATGTGGTTTTCCCATGCGATGCAAAATCACGGCTCGGGAATGAAACGAAGCGGCTAAGCCTGCGTGTTGATTGGTTTGACGCGCTAATCGAATGGCTTCCATACAGGCTGCTAACACCTGCTTGGGTGTGAGTGTTTCACTGTGCTCCAATTGACCATAGACATTGCGGCACGCATAAATAACCGCATTTTCACATTGCTGGTCTTGCAGCAAGTGAAGCATTTCAGCAAAGCGTTCTACGCCAAAACCAACGTTGGCTTTGGCGCATGCGACAAAGTAGTAGAACAAGCATTGTGCCCGTTCTTTTTCATCGCTTAACTCACTACTGTAATTGATTGCCTGTCGGCCGCAGTTCATCGCTTGAGTTAAGTCGGATTTATAAATATAAGCCCAGCATAAATGACGATAAGCACGCGCAAGCGCTCGTTTGTCAGAACCCAATTGAGCCTGCTCTAAAATACCTTCTAACGCTTCAAATGCATCATCCATCTCACCCAAATAAAGTAGGCAGTGTCCTCGGAGTGCTTTGAGGTGTAGTCGAGAATTTGAGTCATGGCCTAGGCCTTTCTGCACAAATGAACGTTCCACCCGCTCACTGACATAAGCGCATTCGGGAAGATTCATGAGTGATAGTAAGTCTTCACATTCACGAATCATGGCACGAGGGTCGGAATTCACGACGCTAGGCGTTTCCGACCATTTGTGTGATGCCGCTAAGTTATCTGACGGCTGCACTTGGATACGCCCTTGCGTATTGTCCATCCAGTCGATGAATTGATGCCAACTGTCTTGCATGCGCTCTTCTGAATGCATGTAGTCAGGTTCTAAGGTGCAAATTAGCATCAAGGGAAAGAATGGATCGTCGCTATCAAGTAAACGTCGAATCAGCACCAGCGCGCTGGGGCCGGCATGATGCAAATCACCTAAACTGATACACAAAGGCTGTTTTGTGGCCAACCATTGGATGATGTCGATGAACAAATCAACCACATGATTTTGTTCATACAGTAAGTCATCGGGAAGTGGTAGCTCTCGCCTGCGCATCGGTTTACCGCTAAACGCAGCACTCAAGATATCGCGATATTGTCCCTGCACATTCAATGTGTGTAACACATCGTCAATGGCAAGTTTGCGTTGTTGCAGTATTTGCGTAAGAACCGGAACTAACGTGCTAAATGGAAGGTTTGAATCTCGCTCATTCAGCTTCCATCGGAAACCGGTGACGCCCTGATGGCTCATAAAATAATCGACAAACTGCCGGCCATTCTCTGCCGCATCAGCCACCACAAAGCAGCCAACGGCATTACCTTGCTGGCAATGCTTCCATGCTTGCTCTAATTTCTGATGGCCTAAAGAGACGCTTGGCGTTAGCGCTGACATTGATTCAACATCTCGAAAATGAACCCGTCATCCATGATTAAGTGAAAGGCTATTATGTGCTGATTGCCGCAAAGGTGTAAATCTTACAATACCCAAAGATCTGATATAGGTCGTTATATCGTGTTTATTTTCGGAATATTTGCGTCACTTTTCGGCTTAGGGCTGCACTAAATGCCTTCAAATCCAACTTGGCGCCACGCTTCGTAAGACACAATAGCAACCGCGTTCGACAAATTAAGGCTGCGCGCATCGGCCTTCATCGGAATTCTAATTCTAAAATCGGCATCAATGTTGTTGCGGATATCATCAGGCAAACCGCTGGTTTCAGAGCCAAACAACAACACGTCACCGGCTTGATAGCTCGGTTCGTCGTGCGGACGGCTACCTTTAGTGGTTAACGCAAAAATTCGGCAATCGCCCATGTGCGACACAAAACTCTCGTAGTCTGCGTGGCGAGTCACATTTGCCAAGTCATGGTAATCAAGACCGGCGCGGCGCAATTTCTTTTCCTCAAAGTCGAACCCCAAAGGCTCAATCAAGTGAAGTTGGCAGCCGTTATTCGCGGCAAGGCGGATAATATTACCGGTGTTGGGCGCAATCTGCGGCTCGAACAATGCGATGTGAAACATGGCTGACTCTATATGACGATTCTAACTGGCCGCATAGTTTAAAAGCTATGCGGCTGAAACGCTATGGACTTTGCTATCAAATCATTGCGGCTGTTGGGGAAACAGCATTTGAATCGCCAGGCCACCTTTGTCAGAGAGCTGAGCTTCAACGTGACCCTTATGATACTTCACGGCCTGCTCCACAATCGCCAATCCCAAACCCGACCCTCCTTTGTCACGCTGGCGTGAAAACTCTGGACGATAGAATGGCGTGAACAATTTATTCAACTCAGTCTCTGGCACACCAACTCCGTCGTCTTCAATGCGTAAACACCAAAATGCAGTGCCATTGTCGGTCACACTCATAACGTTTAACGCAATCTCGGAAGAGGCATAGCGAGACGCATTATTCAGCACATTTTGGATCGCTCGAACGAGTAGGTCTTCGTCACCTTGTATCATGATGTTTAGCTTTATTTCAGGCGAGTCGACCACATGAATGTTCAGCTTGGGGTAGCTGTACAGGGCATCCGACACGCACTTTTCCAACACACCGAGAAACGCCACAGGTTTAAGCTCAGTGTTTTGCACCAATTGCATTCGAGACAAACTTAATAACTGTTCGATCATACCGTTCAACACTTCGACTTCATGCTCGATACGATCGGTCTCTGGGTGAACACCTAAACGTTTTTTCAATATGGAATTGGCTAAAGCCAGTCGAGTCAGAGGGGATCGAAGTTCATGCGATACATCACTGAGCAAGCGCTTATGCGCAGCCAATGACTCATCCGCAGCCTGACCCATTTGGCAGGTTGTACGCGCCAAACTACCAATTTCATCGGTCCGCTCCAGCAACGCTGAATCAACTCGAGCTTTGAAATCACCGTCAGCTAGGCGCTGAGAAGTATGTCGTAAACTCTCAAGGGGTCGCGCAATCTGCCGTGCCACCAAGTATGCCATGAGTGCTAATAATGCAATTAAGCCAGCAAGCACAAAAGGCGTGGTTTTGAGCATTTGGCTGAACATGCGCCCGCGGCCTAAATGTGGCGGGAAATTCACATACATTTGCAACGATATACCATCAAAGTCCATATTCACCGGCCCTGCAATCCAATGTGGAAATGCTCGCGTGATCACCGGCGTATCGCTGGAGCTTAACTCCAACGCAACGGCCTTCAGCTCAGGTGGGACTTTGTTCGACATAAAGCGCCCTTCTTCGGGGCTATAAAACCACAATGCACCGCCATCTGGACGCATTTGCCGTTTATATAAAATATTAATATTGGGGCGCTTATTCCAAAACTTATGCATGCGTTCGACTTGTTCGGATACATATTTTTTCTGTTGCTGATCGAGCTTCTGCGGCCCTTGATTTACAAAGAACGGCCAAATCAGCATGGTAGCAGCGACCGATAATAATGTGATCCACAACCAAATAAATATTCGCAGTTGTAACGACATCATTTAACTCCGCTGCACTTCAGCGGTCCAAATATAACCCTTACCGCGTATCGTTTTGATGGGCACCGATTCATCGTGTTTAGAGAGCTTTTTACGCAAATGGCTCACATGCATATCCACGCTGCGATCAAACGGCATGAGCTTGCGACCCAAGGCTTGTAAGCTCAAGTGCTCTTTGTCTACGACCTGACCCGCGTCTTGCAGTAGTTCTGCCAAAATAGCCAATTCTGCCGCTGTCAGCTCCAAATCATGACCATTAAATTTAGCCGTTTGCTTGCTAACCGATAACTGCACCCCTTCTGAATTGAGGGTTTCAGACGTTGACGAGCTTTGAACTTGGAAGCGTCGCATGACGGCCTTCATACGCGCAATTAACTCAGCTTCGGTAAACGGTTTGGGAAGGTAGTCATCTGCACCATGTTCTAGCCCCAAAACACGATCAGCCGGCTCTCCTCGAGCAGTCAACATAATCACAGGAACTGCAGATTTTTGGCGCAACTGTTTAAGTACCTGAAAGCCATTTAGGCTCGGTAGCATGACATCAAGCAGCACCAATGCATGTTGTTCGCGTTGCGCCATCGCAAGGCCTTCAGCGCCGTCGTTTACAGCCGTAACGCGAAACCCTTCATAGTTTAATAACTCGGTGAGTAGTTGCGCTAATTCGGCATCATCATCAATTAGCAGTACATCAATCATGATGATCTCCTGTGGTTTAACTTGGTCCAAGCATGCCATACATGCCCGCCACCAAATTCATTGATTTACCATTCTTTACACAGCTCTGACGTTGCTTTTCGTTGCAAATACTAAGCTAGATTTCGTCGACATACAGATTTGGAACAAACCTCAATTATGCGCTGCGTTGATTGGAAGTTAGCACGCATTTAAATGACTGAACATGAAGGACATCATCATGAACACTAAAATGTTATTCGTAACTTTAGCATGCACGTTAAGTTTACTAGCGAACTATGCGATCGCTAAACCCAATGACCAACGTCAAATGCGTCAAGTTTTTAAATCGCTTGACCTAACAGATGCTCAGAAGACCGAGCTACAAAAGGTCAAAGAAACGTTTAAAGCAGAGCGACCTGAAAAAGGTCAAGAAGAACGTCAATCTCAACGCGAAACGCACAAAGCTGAAATGAAGCAGCTGATGCAACAATCATCGTTTGACGAAGTACAAGCGCAACAGATCATTGAACAGAGAGCAGAAAAGCATCAACAAAAAGCGTTAACTCGCATGAAAATGCATCACGCGATGATGCAAGTATTAACGCCTGAACAGCAAGAGCAATTCATTGCTGAAATGGAAAAACGCAAAGATAAAACACGCAAAGGCGGCAAAAATAAAAACAAAAATCAAGCTTAAAGCTTGAGCAAACCTTCTCAATGCGGCAGCATGACGTTACCCCAACCTTTCGTCATGCTGGCCCATGTCTAAACCTGATTACGCTCGACTCGTAAAGTCGGCTAGCCTCACTGCCATCATTGTTGCCGTTATCCTCATCGCTATTAAAACCGTAGCATGGTTAATGACAGGATCCGCTTCTTTATTGGCTTCGTTAATTGATTCTTTTGTGGATGCAGCGGCTTCAGCCGTCAACTTCTTTGCGTTACGCTGGGCAACGAAACCTGCCGACGACGATCATCGTTTTGGTCATGGCAAAGCCGAAGCATTAGCCGCATTATTACAAGGTGGTTTTATTGCTGGTTCCGCTTTGCTGCTTGCCATGCATGGCATTGATCGGCTACTTCACCCCACCATTGTTCAACACCTGGCTCTCGGTATGGGAAGCATGGCGATCGCAACTTTGGTGACCATTGGCTTGGTGATTTACCAAAGTTGGGTGATCAAACAAACCGATTCGACCGCGATTCGAGCCGACCGTTTACATTATCAATCCGACGTAATGATGAATCTTGCCATCCTATGTTCACTCGCACTGACTTGGTACGGATGGCATGCCGCTGACGGCATATTTGCTTTAGCGATTGCGGCTTACATGATGTTTAGCGTGGTGTCGATTATTCGCCACGCACTTGACAACTTAATGGACAAAGAACTGTCGGATGACGAACGCCAGCACGTCATCAATATCGTGAATAATCACCCTCAAACATTCGGCTTACATCAACTCCGTACACGTAAATCCGCAGGCACCCGATTTATTCAACTTCATCTCGAGTTAGATGACGATCTAACTCTGGCAGAATCTCATGCCATCAGTGACGACATTGAAGCTCAGATCCAAGCCCTGTTCGATACCGTAGATGTTATCATTCACCAAGACCCACGCTCGGTTGTTGCACGTAACGCTAACGCGCAAGAAATCCGACGATGAACTTGCTAAACTTATGCCAAACATTAGTGCTAATCAGAGATTTGTAACATGCCTTTATTGGATAGCTTTACCGTTGATCACACGAAAATGGCGGCCCCTGCCGTCCGTGTTGCTAAAACCATGCAAACACCGCACAAAGATACAATTACTGTATTCGATTTACGCTTTTGCGTGCCGAATGCCGAGATCTTGTCCGAGCGCGGAATTCATACGCTTGAACACTTATTTGCTGGCTTTATGCGTGACCATTTAAATTCAGATTCGGTGGAAATTATTGACCTTTCGCCCATGGGTTGTCGCACCGGTTTTTACATGAGCTTAATTGGCACACCTTCTGAAACGGAAGTTGGAGAATGTTGGTTAGCCGCAATGAAAGACGTGCTTGGTGTAACACAACAAAGCGACATTCCAGAGCTGAACGAATATCAGTGCGGTACCTATTCCATGCATTCCTTGGAAGAAGCACAAGCCATCGCAAAAGATATTATTGAGCGAGGCGTCAGCGTCAATAGCAACGAATCGCTGGCATTACCAAAAAGTTTGCTAGAGCAACTTTAAAAAACGTAGCGATGGTTAGGCATTTAGCTCAACCGTCGCTTTACATCTTGATCGCCAATAGCGAATATAGGCTCATCTTTATTAATATTTCGCGTTCTAAATTATTATGATGTACGTTGTTGTAGTCCTCGTTGCTAGCGTTTTACTGAATATCTTTTTGTTCGTCGAGCGAATGGCATTAATGAAATCCAATACCATTGCAGATAAAAAGGTGCGCCAACTCACCGCACAAATGCAAACCTTTCGTACCTCAATCACCTCTCAAGCTCAACAAATTCAGCGCCAGCTAACTCATTTGTACAATAAAGGTGAGCCCACATCAGAAAAGCGTGTGGACCAAGTCATCCGAACATTACTCGAAAAAGTTCCTGCAGTTATTATTTCTCAATCTGAATCGGGTCAGAATCACCGAGACGTGCTCAAACAAATCCTCACAGCAGAGGATCCAGCCGCCGAAGACATCACCGCGGTCATTAAAAAGCACAACAGTAATATACAACGCATTTGGCAGAGCAGCGATCCCACCGCCCTGGCTCAAGTGTGCTTAGGCATTATTCATCAGCAACAAATGAATAAGAAAAAACCGGTGGCAGTGCTTCCGTGATATTTTCTCCTTGTCTGCCTGAATCCAATCAGGCGCGCGAACAACAGCTGACCGCATTTTGCCAGCTCCATGAACGTTGTTACGTGATGACAGGTGTCGCAGGGCGACGAATCCACTACGTAGAATACGAGCAGCCAGGGCGTCCCCTCCTCATTATTTCTCCTGGCCGTTTAGAGGCAGCGTTCAAGCATCGTGAACAGGCCATGGATTTTTGGCATCAGGGTTATCATGTGGTGGCCATCGATCACCGTGGTCAAGGGCTCTCACAACGTTTCTTCGACCACCCACAATTAGGCCATATGGATGACTTTGACAACGCTGCCATCGACCTATTAACGCTCACCAAACGCTGCAATCCAACAGGGCTTCCCGTGTTTGTTTTGGCTCATTCGATGGGCGCAAGCATTGTCTTGCGGGCGCTTCAAATACAACCCGACTGCTTTGCCGCAGCAGCCATGACCGCTCCGATGCTGTCGTTAAATTTACCGCTGCCCAGCAGCATATTAAAGTTCTGGCTCGGTTGGAAAAGCTGGCGAGATTTATCGCAGTGGCGTCAGCACAAACGCACACCACGATATGCCACTACATCACGTCAACACTACGTAGCCAGCCCATTTATCGATAACCCATTGACGCATAGCCAACTACGCTACCAATGGTTCAGAGAGCTTTACGAACGCCAACACAACCTGCAGCTCGGCGGGCCAACCCATGGCTGGATCGAACAGGCGATTGTGATGATGCAACGGATACAAGAAAATTCAGATCGGATCGAAACCCCACTACTGATTGCCACCGCAGGAAACGACACAGTGGTTACACATAGTGGAACGGAACGTTTGCGTCGCACGCTTTCAGAACGCGGTATGGCAGTAAATTGGTATCAAAGTACATTTTCTAAGCATGAAATGCTGCAAGAAAACGATGATATTCGCACGCCACTCATTGCAGCCATTCTAGAGCACTTTTCGCGCTACTCTGACCGCTAAACTACTAGAGCACTCAATCACTCAGTCGATGCAATCGAGCAGCAACTTAGCCACCCGGTCAGGTTCTGTCAGCGCCAGCAAATGCTCGCTCCCTTTTAACTCTTCAAACCGATGATCGGGTCGCAGTTTTTGCCAGCGCCGCCATTCTTTATCTTGCACAGTACTGGCAAACTCAGCTTTCAGCCCCACCAAAGGTACTTTTAGGGTTCTTAAAATAGGCCAAACGTTTGGCAAACTACCGTAAATAATTGCTTCCCAGTGTTTATCAAAACGCAACTTCAAGCCTTCTGGCGACTGCTCAAAGCCGTGCTCTATATACAAATTCAAAGCCTCATCCGATAGGTTACGCAGTGAACGTGCGCGACGATGAAACTTGAACGCAATGTCATGATCTTTAAATAACACAGGTCGCATGAGTGTCTTTTGAACCATGGTCAATTTACGTTTCACGAACCAAGGCATAAATCGCAGCATATGACTCTGAAACGAAGGAAAGGCCACAGGCTCCATCAATATCAATTGACGAAACAAATGAGGCGCTTTATTGGCAGCCAGCACCCCCAGCACTGCTCCAAGCGAGTGCCCAACCAATGTCACTGGAGGCAGCGATTGCTGTTCAATCTGCTGAACCAAGTCGTTCGCTAAATGGTTCCAATCTAGCCAGTTTTTAGGAGGATGTTGACCAGGCCATAAGGGGCGATGTTCGGCGAGCCAAACCTGATGGTGAGGTGCAAGTTGACGAAGCAGCGGCTCATAAACTCGCGGAGGAAACCCATTTGCCGGAGACAAAACCAAGGGATTGCCATGTTGAGAATATTGAATGAGAGGGATCATAATACGCCACCCTGTATCTGGTCAGACCTCAAAGTAGCGTGGCAGTGAAAATAAGGCAAGGATGTACGGATAAAAACACCCACAGACTAGCGTACTTGTAAATCCGGATCGCTTTGAATCAAACCATGCTGATCCACAGTTAACAATTGCTGCCCGTGCTTTAGAATAGCCAGCGGATGACGCCCAGAGTTGCGCACGAACATGAGGTTCGCACCCATCTCAATAAGATCTGAAACGCGATCGATTTGGAATTGCTTTAGCGTTTTATAGTGCTGTTCGAGAGGGGTATTGCCCTTTCGACGTTCACTGAGACTAAAGCCTGAAGCCCTGTCACCGAATAACATCTTTAATATTCTCTGTGTTTATTATGTTGAGCGGGCGCCATAAAAATGGCACCCGTCAATTATTAGTCAAGCGCAAGCATATCCTTGCCTTGTTCAAACACAATGTCAACAGGAATGTTAGCTTCATCTAATTTAGCGAGATCTTGCGCCAGCTCTGGACCAATTTCACCCGCGTTTTCAACCCATAACGCCACTCCATCATAATCACCATTGCCTTGATAGGTAATAATTTTGGCTGATAATTTATCCATCGCACGTTCAAATTGCTCGAAGTTGACGCGATACAAACCATCGTCAGTTTTAGTAAATGCACCTTGTTCGGCAAAGTAATTGAAACGCAGCATATTCGCCACGCCATGAGCGCTAGAAGCGCCAAAACGTACTGAACGGAAAATACCCGCCAAGAACGTGGTGTAGTAGTCTTCTAATTGCCCTTCAGCAATTTCACCTTTTTCATACAGCTTACGCACCATGTATAAGCCAAGAACATCGGCCTTACCTTCTTCAAGCGCAGAAGCATGCTCTTTTAGCGCCTGTCGAACCGTGCCCTGACCATCAAGCGTGTTCTTAATCCCTAAGCCATGCGCCACTTCGTGGAACATAGTGTTGGCAAAAAACGCATCGAAGGTAATGTATTTTCGTTGTTCAGGCACAATCAACTGCTCGGAAATTGGCATTAAAATCTTGTCGAACTTGGCGCGCATAGCATTTTTTAGCTGCAAGCGACGCGTGCCTTGAGCGAGCTGTACTCGTTCGTCGTTCGGCAAGTTAATGGCAATAGTCTTGCTGCCCGCATTGCTGTGGCCCGCATAATAGATCACATCATATGCATTAAGATCGGCATCGGAGCCCGGTGTTTCAGCTTTGTAGGCTTCACCAACCGGCAACTCTTGTTGTAGCCATGGTAAAAACGCTGCGTATTTACTGAGGCGTTCGCTCCACGCCAAGTCTTTCACTAATACGTAAGATTCAAATGCTGCTCGATACCCAAACAACAAATCTTCATAGTTTTCGATCGGCCCGATCACGACGTCGATGGGGTTGTTCTTCATTTTCATCCACGCCACATCAGACGGGTAATAGTCATTGCTGAGCAGTGCGTCAGCACGAAGCTTTAAGTAGTTGGAAAATTCAGGATCATCAGCCAACTCAGAAGCTTTGATGAGTAACTCCGCCGCTTCAGTCAGCTCAGCAGGGTAATAGTCTGAATAAGCTTTTAGCTGAAGTAGCTGGTTAGCATCGCGTTCAACAATGCTATACAAGCCATCTTTATGAGGTGCGTTGAATGCTTCAAATTCAGCTTTTTCCATGTCTGCTGGATAGAAAGACGCACCTAAAGGCTTTTTCCCAAAGCCTTCAATAAAGGGCATATCTGCGTTGAGGCGATCCCATGGGCCATAATTGATTTCGGCAAATCGGCGTACATCTGCATCGGCAATAGCCGCTAAGAAATCGTCTTTATTCTGATTAAATGCTTGCTGCCAGAACAGGTCATCCATAATTTCAGACGCTTCAATCAGCAACGCAATCATCTGCTTTTGATTGGCACTTAAATGGCTTAAATCGGCCGTCAGTGGAACACTGGTATAAATATCAAAACGCGAGCGGTCAAAACCCTCTGCAATGGCGTACTGTGCCACTTCAGTCGTGGTATTTTTTTGCGCGACTTCAGTGGGCGCTTCAGCGTTTTGTGGCTGACAAGCGACTAAAGCCATACTGGCGAGTAACGTGGATAGAGCGAAGGCTTTCATTAAAATGGGTCCTAGCAATCAATACGGTTGGCCTGAGTGTAATTGGCGGATTCACTCTTTGCCAAGCGATGTAGGTGGAGTTGAACATGATAGCTTAGCCAAGCCCGTCACGAATGCTTTGCGGTAGCGCAAAAGATACGAATATGCAGCCTAAAAGCACGCCACGCAAGGAGTTTAAGCTGCATGGCGTGATCATGAGTCACACGTATAGGCGCAGGGCCGGACATACAAACTGTTCCCCATAAAAAAGCGAGCCCTTGGCTCGCTTTTTTATGGTCTTTACCGCTGAAATTAATCTTCGAGGGGTAAATCCACCAGCGGGCTAATGTCCGCTTCATAATCCACACCATCAAACTCAAAACCAAACAGTTTCAAGAATTCATGCTTGTAGCCTGCATAATCGGTGAGTTCATAGATGTTGTTTGTTTCGACCTTGTCCCAAAGTTCCGCTACAGTGTTCTGAACCTCGTCGGTCAACTCTTTACCGTCAACACGCAAGCGGTTGTCTTCATCTAGAATCGGTCCACTGATATACATTTGGTCGAACAAACCACGAATTTGCTCGATACAGCCTTCGTGGGTACCTAGCTCTTTCATCACTTTGTACAACAACGAAATGTACAACGGCATAATTGGAATCGCCGACGATGCTTGAGTGACCAATGCTTTGAGCACACCTACGTTTGAGGTGAGGTTCAGATCAGCATGTTTTGCCGTCATGTCGCGTACTGCGCGGTCTAAATCTTCTTTCGCACGGCCGATGGTCGCTTTGCCGTATATTGGCCACGTTAATTCTTTACCGATATAGCTATATGCCACAGTGCGTGCACCTTGCGCCAATACACCTGCTTCCGCCATTTGGTCGATCCAACGTTCCCAATCTTCACCACCCATCACTTTAACCGTGTCTGCAATCTCTTGCTCAGACGCGGGCTCAAGTGACATTTCATGTACCACTTCTTTTGACGTGTCGAGTGTACGCGCGGTGTAGCTATTGTTGATAGGCTTTAATACAGAGCCGTAGACTAGGCCGTCGACTGGATCTGTGCGGCGCGGTGATGCGAGCGAATACACGACTAAGTCCACTTGACCCAAATCTTGTTTAATCAGGTCGATGGTTTTCTGTTTAATTTCATCAGAAAACGCATCGCCATTAACGCTTTTGGCATAATGACCAGCCGCTTCAGCTTCTGCATGAAATGCAGCTGTATTGTACCAGCCTGCTGAACCGGTTTTCTTCTCACTTGCAGGCTTTTCAAAAAATACGCCAACAGTTTTAGCGTTGCCACCAAATGTTGAGGTAATGCGAGATGCCAAGCCATAACCGGTTGATGAACCAATCACCAACACACGTTTTGGACCATCCTCAATTGCAGGTTGCTGACGAACGTACTCAATTTGCTGTTTCACGCTCTCGGCGCATCCTGCTGGATGAGCATTGATACAAATAAATCCACGTACACGCGGTTTGATAATCATGACGGTGTTGTCCTCTTTGCACCGGAATTTTCCGAGTCATTGTGGCCGACTATTATCCATGTCTCAAGGTTTGGACAAACTCGACCACTTATTTATCGTTTGACGGGCACATAATGGCGGCACGCAATGCCCACCAAAATAAATGCAATTGAACCCGTCGTTGCCATCACGACTACCAGCGCGGCAGCGCCGTGGCCGTTGCCCATAGCTACAATACTACTGGCGATTGCGCCCATACCGAATTGACTGGCGCCCAGTACCGCAGACGCCGTTCCTGCATTGGTTCGAAATAGCTCCATCACCGACTGCGTTGCATTGGGAAACACAAAGCTATTCAAACCAATCGCACCAGCGATTAGCACCACCAGCACAGGCAATGTTGCCATGCCCGTGAGCAACGCGCCCACCATACTCATTAAGCATGTTAATTGCGCCCATTGAGCACGGCGCAATAGAACCAACGGCGGTATTTTTCCGGCCAAACGGCCATTTAGCATGGCACCGGTGGCCATGACTACAACATTGGCAGCAAATAAGAAACCATACACTTGAGGCGTGACTTGAAAGTGCTCGATATATAAGTATGGAGAGCCGCCTAAAAATGCGAACATAGTGGCCGAATTAAACGATAATCCAACAATCCAAGCCCAACCTTTGGAGTCTCCCAGCACGGCTCGATAACGCTTCAAGATTGCGCCAACTCGGACCGAGCTTTTAGGTTGTTCTACCACATCAAGCGAATACCAAATCCACACCAATGTTATGACGGCATAAACCCCCAGCGCATGATAAATACTTCGCCAGCCACCATGCATGAGTAAAAAACCACCCAATGTTGGTGCAATCAGTGGTGCGATGAGCATCACCGTTAAGATGGTTGAGCGGATTTTAATTGCCTTAGCGCCTTGGAACTTGTCGGTAATAATTGCGTTAATGACCACTGAACCGGCAGCGCCCCCAAAGGCTTGCACGATGCGCCATCCCAAGAAGTGTTCCGCGTCGTTAGCCAACGCGGCACCAAAGCTAGAAATAGAGAACAGAATTAAACCCGTCAGCATTACGGGTCTGCGGCCAAGGCCGTCTGACAACGGGCCATGAATCAGTTGCCCTATGGCAAATCCCAACAAGAATGTACTGAGTGAGCGCTGAATAGTGGCCAATGGCACACTTAAATCACCAGCAATTGCTGGCATGGCAGGAAGGTACATATCAATGGCAAGTGGCGTCATAGCCACAACCATTGTGAGAAGAATTAAGGTTGCGCCCAACTGGCACCCCGCTCGGAAAACGCGTGAAGAAGGTGTTCAGTATAACGGATAGGTGTGCACTGTTAGCGAAAATTAACCGTTTGTTTAGGTAATTCGGTGTTACGGTCAGTTTGCAGTAATGTACTCGTGATGTGCGATGCTTGACCGGTCACATCGTCGCGGATATTGCCTGCCAACCCGCGAGCACCTTCAACTTGTTGCTGAACCGAGTCCATGGCTTGATTAAACAACTCAACGTGTTCGGCCTGATCGCGCACAAACTCCGATGCTTGGTGAGCTGCATTCACGGCTTGATGTGATTGTTCCTTGACCTTCTCGGAAGTTTGCATCAATTGCTCAGCAATGGTGCGCTGATGGCCGGACGCTTCTTTCACTTGCGTGATGCTGCCACCAAGTCGCTGTGACGACTCGGTTAAAGTACTTAAAATGTCGGTAATTTCAGTCAGTGAATTCTGTGTTTTAAAGGCCAGCTGGCGCACTTCATCAGCCACCACAGAGAACCCGCGACCGTGTACACCCGCTCGCGCAGACTCAATGGCAGCATTGAGCGCCAATAAATTGGTTTGATCAGCAATGTTGCGGATTACATCCAGAATTGCACTTACATCTTCAACTGATGCAGACAAGCTCGATAATTCATTGAAACCCAAAGTTGCCGCTTCAGACGTTTGTTCACTCGCGGCCAATACTTCTGCCACGCCCGTCAAGCTCAGTTCCATTGACGATTCGGTCTCTCGGGCATTGCTTTCTACTGCATCTGAAATTTTTGAAAGTTCCTGCGTGATATCCGACAACACCGCGGTGGTTTGGCGTGAATCAAGTAAATGCTGCTCAGTTTGACTATTAGAATGACAAATATGATTCACTTGCTCACTAATAGTCTGCAAGGCTTCAGATACCACTTTTAGCTGCTGCTGACGGCGAGCAAGCTCGTTCTGTTCATGCTGAATAAGCTGATTGAAATACTGTGCAATTTCGCCCAGTTCTGATTTTTTGTTTCGCACATCAATCGTCGTCAGTTCGTTGCTCTCCACCAAATGGTGGAATGCTTGTCGTAACTGACGGAGCGGTTTAAGCACGTAGGTAAATTGCAGCATGTAGTTTGAGACCGTAATGAACAGTAATACTGCCACCATGATCCCTGCCGCCAATTTAATGCCATCGACAATCCGCTGGCGTTCAGCACTGACCATGGTTTCACCATAAGCAATGGCGGTTTTAAACCCGTTAAGATCCTGTTCGAGCTGACGAAAACTATGTTGACGCTGAGTGGCAATTTTACGCGTTCGCTCAAGTTCGCTTGGATAGCGTCGCGCCAAGCTCATCAACTCATCTCGCGCAAGCTCTCCTTTTTCTTCAAGCTCTGAATCATCATCACCCAAGGCAAACTCGTCCACTTCTGCTTCGTGGTAAACCTCCAATAAAGGTAAGCCAACCACTTCACTGGCTGTTGACGCTAGATCATTTAATAAAGAGGTTAAATGATCGTCGCCTGATGCATGTCCCGACAATAGATCGATACGCGCCTGGCTGAGCTCATGTACAAGCAGAATGCTGTCAGTACTTAAGTCGGCATAATTGCGTGCGACAAATGGGTTGTTGGCATGCCCTTCTGAGGCATATCGTATGAGTGATTTAGCGCTAGATAGCATTTCTCGCTCGGAGATTTTAAGCAACGCCATGGGATCACCACTTAGCTTGCCAATAGCACGGTAATCTGACTTGGTTTTGTCAAGTAGGAGCTGCACTTGCTCGCGGATAGGAGCCGCGGCAGCGCCAGGCAGGTTCACAAGCTCTTCGTCTAACTGATGCAGTCGCTCTTCCACCTCAATCAAAACAACGGCGTCCCCTTGAGCAAGATATTTTTGTAAAGCAGCAACGACGCCCATGCTGGCTGTTTCTTTGATCAGTTCGTATTGGCCACGTTGTTTATCAGAAAGGTCGAGTTGTTGTTGCACCCAGAACAGCAAGCCAACAAACGCAACACTAACGGAGAACAACGCCACGGCTGAAAATCGAGCATAATGGGAAACACGCATAAGGAAACTGTACAGCACAGGCAATTAGTGAGCCGAAACATACAGCCAATAAATGACACTTTTATTACATTTTATAAGTAAGTGTTTAAAAAGCTGACATATGCCGGACAAATATCACTCAAAGTGACTCAAGCTTGCGTTTTCACTGAGCGTCACTCACACACATTAAATGTATTTAATATGAAATAAAATCAGCAATTTATTACACAATTACAGCAGAATTAACCCAACACCTCATATGACGTCTTTGTTGCAAACGCCAAGCCAGCAATGGCAATCTCCACCGTTTCAAAGCTCGCTAAGTCAGCATATACACATCAAAACGATTTTTTTTGGTTTTGATTTGATGGTGCGGTGGTTTCCCCGCAAGCGGCTCTGCATAATCTGGGCGCTTGACCACCACACGCTTGGTCGCTTTGGATAAAGCAACATCAAGCAGCGCATCGGCATCAGCATCAGAGCCTACTACGCCTTGAAAAACTCGCATTTCTTTTTTGACCTGAGCCGATTTCTGACGATGCGGATACATGGGGTCTAAATACACGACATCATGACATTCCAAACGCTTTAGCACGTCCAATGCATGACCGTGATACAGCGCTACGCGCGCGCTCACCCAATCGCCAATATCTTCATTTTCTAATGCTCTGCGGTAGCCATCAAACAGCAAGGCCGCAACCACAGGGCTGCGTTCAATAAGCGAGACACGGCAACCTAAAGAAGCTAATACCATCGCATCTCGGCCAAGGCCTGCGGTAGCATCTATGATTGAAGGCGTCTGCCCAGACTTTAAACCACATGCTTTGGCGATCGCCTGCCCTCGGCCACCGCCAAAATTGCGACGATGAGCAACGGCCCCCTCAACCCAATCCACGGTGACATCACCCAATTTAGGTTGGCGTCCATCACGTAAAACCAACCCTCGTTCGGTCATCACCAACCACATGGCTTCGGCCTGTTTAGTGAATTCAAACACCTCAAGATCGCATTGTTCGGCCACCGCTTTTGCATGGGCTAACTGACTGGTGAGTTCACATAAGATGTTAATCGATTCAGGCATATATCTGAGTTTTCTCTAACTTGGGTTAACAGTGTAATACTTCACGGGTCATTCCCCCAACACTTGATGGGTTTGCGTTAAAAATCGTGGTAGTTTATCGGTTATAAACATCGCATTTCAGAAAGAAATTGCTAACCTCAAAGTCCTATGGAAAGGCACCGAATCGTCATATGAACCAAGCTAGGCTACTTCAATTATCTTCAGTCAGCCCGCAACGGCCACTCGTGGTTGCAGTGATCCTTGGCTTGCTCGCTGCTTTTACCAATCTATTTACGATTCCAATGCTCGCGAATACCAGCCTGGTGCTGGGCGGGGTGTTTACTATGCTGGCGGCTATTTTAATGCGTCCGCAATATGCCTTGCTTGCCACCCTAATTGGGGTAATGGGTCTACTTATCAATTGGCAGCATGGTTGGGGCTTTATTTGGTTTCCGTTGGAAGCCATTTTTGTCAATTGGATGGTCAGGCACAGAGTTCACGCCTTAGTGGCTGATCTGATTTACTGGCTGCTGATTGGCATTCCTATTGTTTATTTCGTACTGGTGAGTATTAACAACCTCTCACCACCCATGCTAGCGACAATTTTAACCAAACAAGTGTTGAATGGTTATTTGTATACTCTGATAGCTTCGTTTTTTGCCATGTTGCCGTTTGTCCGGCGTCAATTGAATGCCGACGAGCTCTCTCTACCATCACTTAAAGTCTATTTAACCCAAGCATTTGGAATGATCAGTACCGTCTGTTTGCTTGCCTATGGATTAATGACCGAGCGCAATTACACCATCAGCGTAGAAGAAGATGTGAAGCGTAGCTTGAGTTATTCATCTCAACAACTTTCCGATAACCTTGACAATAGTTTAGATGAGCTCAAGCACAGCTTCGCTACGTACGCAACTTTGCTCGAAGTATCTCCTCTTACAAACCCTCAGCCTACACTCGAAGCCATGCTCAAGGCCAACCCTGAATTAGCCGCAATACAGCTTCTTGATAAGTCCGCAGAACCCATTTATTCAGCACGCCGAACCTCATTTAATCGGCCGCTAATGAGCTCAAGCAACATGATTGCTTTCTCGAATGAGTCAGCTCTCGAAGCGGTGAAAAAACATGAAGTAACGTTATCAAAAGTGATGCTCAAACCTTCAGTGAGTCTCTATCCACTTATCTCCGTCAGCGCCCCGCTATATGAAACTGATCAATTCCATGCGCAAGGCGTTTTGCAGGGCCTAATCGACCTTAAAACCATTGAGACCCGACATCAGCAGCTATTTATTGATGATGAGGTCGATTACTTAGTATTGGACTCTTCCGGTGCCGCGTTGTTTTCCAGCAGAGACATTGCCTTTCCACCATTGAAAAAGGTGGTTTATAGCCCGCAAGAAATGGCCACACTGCCTTTGCCTGTTGAGGCAATTACACTCAACTTACCCGACGGGGAACGCGACTATTTTTATCATGAAACAACGTTAGATTCCGGCTGGAAGCTTATTGTTCTGTCGAGAACCTCTGAAACCTTAAGTACATTGCAACGGCATTACCTCAATTGGGCTCTGTTTATTGTACTCGCATCATTGGTATCAGTGGCCTTAGGTCAGCTCATTGCGAACTTATTTACTCGCCCGCTTGAAGAGTTATTATCACTGTCCAATTATGAAAACCCGCAACAAGCGAACACTAGCCCTGTGGCCCCGCATTTTCATTACGTGGAACAACAACAGCTTTTTTCCACGCTGGCTCGAAAATCAAAAGCGCTGGCAACGTACTACAACTCGCTGGAACAACAGGTTAATGCTCGAACTCATGAATTACAGGTACTCAACGACCGCCTTAGCCGAGTGTTACAAGCCTCCTCGGACGGCATTTTGGAAGTAGGCTCAGGTGGGCAAGTTAACTTTGCCAACCAAACTCTCGCGGGCTGGCTCGGGCAAAGTGCACGTCACCTTGTGGGGCAATCCATCGACAATTTGCTGCGTCCAGTCAGCGGCTCAATGACTCTAGAGCAATGTGTTCATGAAGCACGATTTACCCGACGAATCGCCCAAGGAGAGGGTTTGTTAAAGCTAGGTGAGTCGCTGCTAGAGCTGGAGTTTAATGCCGCCCCCACACTGCTAGAAGACGGAAATGTGGGTGCCGTAGTCATGTTGCGTAACGTCACTAGTCGCAAAGAAATACAACGGAACGTAGATCAAGCCCGTCGCAGTGCAGAGCAAGCCGCTCGCGCGAAATCAGATTTTGTGGCGAATATGAGCCATGAAATTCGAACACCGTTGAATGCCATTATTGGGCTGATTCAACTGTTTGGCTACGACAACCTCTCTCAACCTCAACGCCAGTACCTTCGTCGCATGGCTCATGGCGCAGATTTACTGCAAGCCATTGTGAATGACATTCTGGATTATTCTAAAATTGAAGCCGGTCATTTGGAGTTAGACCAACAAGCGTTTGATATCAGCGCATTACTCGATAACTTACGATTGTTGATGTCATCCCGTGCAGAGCAAAAAGATTTAGAACTTGAATGCCATGTTATGGACGAAGTGCCTATTGGTGTCATTGGGGATCCATTACGACTGAGCCAAATCATGATGAACTTGGTGTCTAATGCCATTAAGTTTACTCAACGCGGTAGCATTAAAGTAAGCATTACGGCGCTGCCCGACTGTGACGAAGACAAAGCCCACTTACGCTTTGAAGTGTCGGACACAGGTATTGGTATTCCACAAGATAAATTATCGAGTTTATTCAATCCTTTCACTCAAGCCGATTCTGCTACCACGCGACAATACGGAGGCACAGGTTTGGGCCTCGCTATCTGTCAACGCTTGGTGAAATTAATGGAAGGTCAACTGCAAGTCAGCAGCATTACAGACCGAGGCAGTAAATTTTGGTTTGATATTCAAATGCCCGTTGCCGCGCCTGATCAAAGCCTATTGCAGGGCCCTTCGTCCGACACTGCACCGCCCAATATTTTGTTTAAGCAGCAACATATCTTAGTAGTGGAAGACAACGAGGTGAACTCTCAAATTGTTCAACTCATGCTTGGCCGACTGGGCTTGAAAGCTTCCTGCGCCAGCAGTGGCGAACAAGCATTGGCGACCCTCAAAGGCGAACAAGGCTTCGACTTAGTGCTAATGGATTTACAAATGCCCGACATGGACGGCATTCAAACCACAGAAGTCATTCGTACCATCAATCGCTTCAATGATTTACCCGTGATTGCACTGACCGCACATGCAACCCTCGCGGATAAAAAGCGCTGCCTACAAGCTGGCATGCAAGACCATATTGGCAAGCCAATCAATATGAATGAGCTTACGCGCATTCTAGCGCGCTACCTCGATTACGAAACCACTGAAACCGACTCGGAGGCTTTGATCACAGCGCCGGTCGAATCGGCAGATGTTAGCTCTCAGCCTGACCCACAACCTAATGCTGGCGACATTGCAGTATTTTATCAAAAATACAGTCACCTTAGTGGGCACTTAGGCACGTTGGCAGAAGTGGGCGCGTGGCAAGATGCAAAGGATTTAGTCGGAAAAGCATTAGCGGCCTGCCATGCTCAAGAACTACAAGCTGTGAGGGCGTTATTAGTCTCTATTCGACATGAGCTGAGTGATGACCAATGTTCTGCTAAAAACCTATCTGAACTCGATAAGCTTCTAGCAGAGCAAGCATAAATAGCGTCGAATTTATGCGGCTTGAATGCCACTGTGGCGCAATAACGGCTGAATGTCAGGTTCGCGACCTCGGAAGGCTTTGAACAAATCCATTGGCGCTTCAGAGCCACCTTTTTCTAACACGCAGGTTAAAAACGCCCGTCCGGTTTGAGCATTGAAAATACCATCGGACTCAAACTTGTCGAAGGCATCTGCAGACAACACTTCGGCCCACTTGTAGCTGTAGTAACCGGCGGAATATCCACCCGCAAAAATATGACCAAACGAGTTCTGAAAACGGTTAAACGGCGCAGGTTCAATCACGGCAACACGCTCACGTACCGACGCCAACACTTCGGCAATATCACCGCCAGATTGGTGTAACTCAAAATCAAACAAGCTAAATTCTAGTTGGCGCATCATGCCTAATGCAGACTGGAAGTTACGCCCGTCTAGAAGGCGTTGCAACATATCTTGCGGCAAGGGCTCATTGGTGTCGTAGTGACCGGAAATGAACGCCAACGCTTCAGGTTGCCAGCACCAGTTTTCCAAGAATTGACTGGGCAATTCAACCGCGTCCCATGCCACTCCGTTAATCCCTGAAACCCCAGCCACGTCGATTTGCGTCAACATGTGGTGCAAACCATGGCCAAACTCATGAAACATCGTCACAACTTCATCGTGGGTGAACAGTGCAGGCTTATCTCCTACAGGCTTATTAAAGTTACAGGTTAAATAAGCCACCGGTAATTGCAGGCCCGCAGGGGTTGTACGACGTACTCGGCATTCATCCATCCAGGCCCCACCGCGCTTATGCTCGCGCGCATATAAATCGAGATAGAAGCTGCCGCGTTGTTGGTTATCGGCATCATAAATGGTGAAGAAACGCACATCATTATGCCAACGGTCAAAGTCTTGCTGCTCTTCAATGCGAATGCCAAATAAACGACTCACCACTTCAAACATGCCGCTCAGTACACGTTGCTCAGGAAAGTACGGGCGCAATTGCTCGTCATTGATAGCATATCGAGCTTGTTTGAGCTTTTCTGCGTAATAAGTGAGGTCCCACACGTTCAACTCAGTAACGCCATGGGTTTGCGTGGCAAACGCGGTAAGCTCGGCAATTTCTTGCTCAGCTTGAGGCTTGCTGCGACGGGCTAAATCATTTAGAAACCGCAATACTTGCTCCGGCGATTCAGCCATCTTGGTACTCAGAGATAACTCAGCGTAGTTGTCAAAACCAAGTAAGGCAGCCAACTCCTGACGCAGTGCGACTTGCTCTTTCATGATGGCGGAGTTGTTCCACTGTTCAGCATTCGGCCCCTGATCCGAAGCGCGAGTACAAAATGCGGTGTAAATTTCGCGGCGCAATTCAGCACTGTCAGCATATGTCATCACAGCAATATAACTTGGGAATTCAAGCGTCAGTAGGTAACCATCCAACTCTTTTAATTGGGCGGCTTGTTCAGCAGCAGCAATGGCAGACTCAGGTAATCCCGCCAGTTCATTGACATCAGTCACATGCTTTTGCCATGCATTGGTGGCATCGAGCAAGTTATTGCTAAAAGTTGATGATAATTCGGAAAGGCGAGCTTTCACTTCTGCATAGCGGGCTTGCTGCTTGGGCTCTAAATCAATGCCCGACAAGCGGAAGTCTCTCAAACTATTGTCGATCACCTGTTTTTGCGCCTGACTTAAAGTGCCGTATGTGTCGCTTTTTGAAAATGCATCATAAGCGCTAAATAGACCTTGATGCTGGCCTACAAATGTTCCGTATTCAGACCGCAAGGGTAAACACGCATCGTGCGCCTCTCGCAATTCAGGAGAGTTCACCACACTATTCATGTGGCTCACTGGAGACCACAATTGACTTAGCGCATCATCGGCATTTTCGAGGGGTTCAACGAGTGATTCCCATGTGTGCTCGGACGTGCTCGCCAAGGTTTGTTCTATCACGCTTTTACAGTGCGCAATGGCTTGTTCAACTGCCGGCTGAATGTGTTCAGGCTGAATGGCTGAAAAAGGCGGCAATACTTGGGATTCAAGCAGAGGATTAGGTTGCGTCATGGAATCTCTCATTCTGTCCGTAAGTGGCTCTAAAGAACCTGATTAAAGCTACAATGGGGGCATTCATGTTGATTTTCAACCACCCCCCTATACTGTGCTTTGCCAGCAAGCAATCCATCTGGCAAACTGCATTCAGTCCAGAAAAAGAGAAACACAATGAAAGCATTCGATTATATCTGTATTGGTGGCGGCAGCGGTGGCATTGCATCAGCAAACCGCGCAGCCATGCACGGCCAAAAAGTGGCATTGATAGAAGCGCGCCATATTGGCGGAACTTGCGTTAACGTAGGTTGTGTTCCTAAAAAAGCAATGTGGTTTGGCGCTCAGGTTGCTGAAGCCATTCATAAATATGCGCCAGATTACGGTTTTGATGTCACTTTAAATAACTTCGACTGGAAGACATTGGTCGACAGTCGCGAAGCTTACATTGAGCGAATTCATGGCTCATACGAGCGAGTGTTTAAAAACAATGGCGTTGAAGTCATCAACGGTTTTGCCAAGTTTGTAGACAACCACACCATCGAAGTAAATGGCGAACTCTACACCGCGCCTCACATCACCATTGCCACCGGCGGTGCGCCAACGCTTCCTAACGTACCTGGGGCAGAGCACGGTATCGATTCAGATGGTTTCTTCGCGCTCACAGAACAACCCAAAAGCGTAGCCGTGATCGGCGCAGGTTATATTGCGGTTGAGCTTGCAGGCGTATTGCATTCACTGGGAAGTGAAACTCACTTAGCCGTTCGTAAGCACGCACCTTTGCGCGAATTCGATCCCATGCTGAGTGAAACCCTCATGGAACTCATGGCTGAAGATGGCCCTACGCTGCATACTCACAGCGTTCCTTCTCAGGTCACTAAAAATGCCGATGATACAATCAAAATTACTTTTGAAAATGGCACTTCACTGACCGTTGAATGCCTCATTTGGGCGATTGGTCGCGCACCGGCAACCGATAAAATCAACCTCGACAAAACAGACGTTCAATTAAACGAACGCGGTTACATCATTGTTGATGAATACCAAAACACCACGGCAGAAGGTGTGTATGCCGTTGGTGATAACATTGGTTATGTTGAATTAACGCCTGTGGCAGTGAAAGCAGGTCGCTTCTTATCAGAGCGATTATTTAACGGTCAGCACGACGCTAAAATGGATTACACCTTAATCCCGACAGTTGTGTTCAGCCATCCCACCATCGGCACCATTGGTTTAACAGAACCACAAGCTATGGAAGAGTTTGGAAAAGACAGCGTTAAAGTCTACAACTCCACTTTTGGCGCAATGTACACGGCAGTAACGCAGCATCGTCAAATTACGCGCATGAAGTTAATTTGTGCCGGCCCCGACCAAAAAGTGGTAGGCCTTCACGGCATAGGCTTGGGCATGGATGAAATTCTTCAAGGGTTTGGCGTGGCCATGAAGATGGGCGCAACCAAAGCTGATTTTGACGCCTGTGTGGCCATTCACCCTACGTCAGCAGAAGAGTTTGTTACGTTGCGTTAGTTGCATTATTCATCTGAACAATGGCGGCTAATTTGAGCCGCCTTTTTGAATTCTACATTTAGGAAATATCATGTCGAAGAAAGTCTACTGCCTTGCCCAATTCAGAGCTAAACAAGGGCGACACGACGAACTCTTTCAAATTCTTCAAAACCTTGAATCCGACGTACTCCGAGAAGATGGTTGCCTACAATACATCGTCACGCAACAAATCAAGAGTGACTTTGCCACCGACGAATCCGATTTCCCCATCGTGTTCAATGAAATATGGGCCGACATAGACGCATTTGAAGCACATTGTCAGCGTTCTCCGGTACAGGCATTTTTTGAACAACAATGTGTAGCAGAAACCGGCGCTGCGGAACAGTGGCATGTATCAATTTACAGCGACGAACCTAATGGATACGAAGCGCCTAAACTGCCAATGAGTTCCGAAGTTTAATGCGCTAATAGCGCAAATCACGCTGCGCTCTCCCAACAACCGAACAGAAAAAGTTGCTGATTCAGTTGGTAAGTACATCCGCCTGCATCAAGTTAAACATAATATGTTTAACTTGATCACATAAAAATAAACATTGGACATTTGTTCGCCCATTTGTGGTAACTTCCCGAATCATCAATAAAATCCATTTTATGAGTCGGTTATAGTCCATGAAAAAAACAGCGCCCCCTCGTCTCGTCACCTTGGCGTTACTAATCCCCTTGTTAAGCCTCACGGCCTGCTCTGGCGGAAGTTCAAATGCGACAAGTTCGAACGTTGCCACTGACGTCATTCCACCCCACCTCCCAGCGCCTATAGAGCCCTCACCTGAAGATTCTCCCGTCACGCTTACCGATACCGACTTAAATGGCTATTCGGGTCCCGACATTGGTTTCTTTGAAAATCGCGTGTTGGATGACGAGCCTGAGATTTTATATGCGGTTGAGAACTTTACTCGCACGACGAACGATACTTCGCGTCTCAAGCAAGCACTCAACCGCGCCAGCGAGGAAGATGATGGTGGCGTGGTGAGACTGAAACCTGCTGCAAACGGAGCCAATACACGGTTTAGCTTGGCCCATGTGGCTGTTCCTTCCAATATCAGGCTCGAGGTTGATCCTGATGTTGTCTTAGAAATGCGCGGCATCAAGGAACTTGAATTCCCCACCGGCTCGGCGACCAACAGGCCTAATCGACAATTTTTATTCTCTTTCGGGCGCAGCAACGGCCCAAAAAATTTACTGGAACAACGAGTGGTGAATGTTGAAATTACATCCACCGATCCGACACGGAATTTTACCGTAGATGCCCGCACAAACATGCCTATTTCTTATGGTTTGATGTCTGGAGGCAATGGCGGTGGCCAAGTGAATTTAACCCGCGCCATTCCTTTTGGGTTCTTTTACGTTGAAAATTTCGCGACTTCAAACGTCACCATTGAAGACAATCATACAGAGTCAGTGTCAGTACAAATGTTTGCCGACGCCGACTATCAAGATGGCGCATATGCTTATCGCTTTGGCTCGACTCCTGTTTTTTTAAATCATAGATATGTAAAGAACCCAAGCGGCTCAGCCAACCTTAATATCCCCATGAACGAGGCCAATATCCCCTTAACGACTAACGCCAACAACGAATTCATAGATGAAAGTGGCAATGTGATTTCTGATATTTTTGCCATAAGAAGAAACCCCACTTACGGACGCACACCCGTTAAAGGTTCGATTAAGAACATTCGTGCCATCAACGCCCACACCGGTTACGGCGCTGTACAAGTGTATGGCGGAGATTGGATCGAAATTGATAATATCGACGCATTTAACGGCATTGGTGTTCGCGTTGAAGCAGGTAACGGCACCGATACTGACAACTTCAATCGTTCCGGCCCTTATTATTCGTCTATGAATAAAATCAAGATTTCGAATGTGACGGTGACACAAGGTTTTACTGGCGTTTGGCTCAAACCGCACAGCAAAATCATGAAAGATATTAGCGTAGAAAACATCGAAGCTATTGATAGCGGCACAGCACTATTGATCGGAAAGGGCTCTTTCGCCTGTCATTTAAAATGTAGAGACTTAACACGGGGCCGCATTAATAATTTAGAAATCAAAGGCGATATTGTTTTGCGCCAAACCATCTTCGATAGACCTGTTGCAGAAGTCGGAAATCTTGCCACTTACTTCTTGAGTCAATCAAATCGCGAACACCTAGCAGCCCAAACCCAAAAAAGCTTAACCACTATTTCGAGAAACGACTTAGAGCACAACGTATCGGGAGAACGTTGGTATCTGATCTTTCCAACCGCTCCGGTATTGGCTTTATCACAACTTTCAGCCACCGAGATTGGTAACCAGTCGTCCAAAGAAGGGTTTTACCCTGTGGACCTAAGTCAGGCGAATATCATGCAAGACGGGTTGGCGCTGGCTGATGATGAAACCGAGCGACCCGATATTTTGTACCGCTCGGATATGAAAACACCTAACGGCCAAGTCGCAACCGATTTTATCTTTAAATAAAGAAAGACGGCAGCTCGCCCCTTGGAGGGCTGCCGCAAACTAACGAGTTAACAGGCTACTAAACAGTGGCTCTAAACTTAATCGAGCAGTGAGATCGCGTTGCTTTGCGCCATCGTCTCCCACCAGCCAAAGTGCGCCATCGACCCATGTTAAGCGAGTGGCATCAAATGCAGCACTACGCTCGTCGATGGCCAAAAATAGGTATTGGATATGATCTTTACCATCACTGATAAATGGCACCGCGACAACTTCCCGTCCTGCTGGCGGAATAGGAGTCAGTTGCAGCACAGGTTCAAAGTTGAGTTGCACTCGAATCAATAGGCAGGTTTTGATGGCGGAGTCGCTGTGCCACACCCGAAACAATGGGCCTTGATTGTACGATGGCGATTGCACCACATACCCTTGACTGAGCAAGCGGCTTTCAAGATCTTGTTCATACATGCGAGCTGAGCGAGTCAACAAATCTCGGCGCTGCTCTTCGAGCACTTTGAGCTGAACCTGAACTTCTGACAAATATTGCTGGCTTTGGCGTCCTAATCGAAGTAAATCGGGCCCAGTTCCCGGCATCACAGTAAGCGAAGCGAGCCATCGTTCTAGATCGTGACTGGGCTCAATGTCAGTATCATGCTCATCCAGCGGGTGCACACTGCCACCAATTGCCTCTCGCAATCGCCTATCCCAGCTTTGGCTATGATCGTCATCGAGCCAAGCAGCCCCTAAAGAAAAACTCAAGGCAATGGTTTGCGCGACTTTATCACCGATACGTTTTGTGGGCGACTCGCCAATGTAAGCCGATGTAAAGCTGTGACTTTTTTGGATAGCACGGGCAAATCGCGCCACTTCACCACCACAACGTTCAAACAACACATAACGCGCATTGCGGTATCGATTCACTGCTAACTTTCGACGGTTTGCTTTGGTGTTTAGGTAACTCATAACCGGAATTATCACGCCTTTCAAAACAGAGCTGATGCCAATTCACATCTTAAGTCGCTCTGACTAAATAATAATCGTTCTAAACTAAATCAGCTTAGTCTACGCTTAATAGGTGCCCTAACCATAGGAGGTGCATATGGACCTATCAAACTACCATTCGATGGATCCCAGTATGCTTCTTGGCATTATTAACATGAAGCTACGCCATGAATGCTCAAGTGTGGATGACCTTGCCGTATGTTATGAGCTCGACTCCGGTCAGCTACAAAGTAAACTGTCGCAAATCGGTTATCACTACGATGCAATTCACAATCAATTTACTGCAGTCTAATCATCTGCTTTTTTGATGCCCATTTCGATTCGCAGCCGTTGCATTTCTGCGCGTAACTGGCGTATTTCATGCAGTGCGATCCGCATATCTTCCTTGGCAGCTTTGTCATCTTTGCTGCCGAGGAATTGCTGTGCGCAATAGCCTGACGTGGCGGCGTACAACCCGACCCCAGTAATAATCAGCAAAGCCCCCAGTATTCGGCCTAAGTCTGTCACCGGATAAAAGTCACCGTAACCTACCGTAGAAACCGTCACCAAAGCCCACCAAAGCGCCTCTTCAGGTTCTGATATAGGTGCGTTCTGTAATGGTGATTCCGCGTAATACACGGTAAATGCTGCGATGAAAATCAACAGCAACTCTAATACCAAGACTCCAGCAAGCGTGTTACTCAAACGCGAAACGAGGTTGGTATCAATCACGCGATTCGATTTTTGGAATACTTTGTAAACGCGAATAAGCTGAAAAATTCTAAAAAATCGCGCCCATTCTACGAATGGAATCGATGCTGCTAAATCATACCAATGACCTTTAAAATATTGGAATTTGTGGTCAGCTCTAAAAAAACCAGCGAAAAAACTCAGAAAGAACACGCCGCAAACACTTATATCAAACAATTGCAGTAAACGTTTAACACCGGGCTCTAACTCTAATAAAAGCAAAGCAAAAGCTAATGCAATTGAAACACATGAAAGTGCGATCAGAGAGTAATCATACAAGGATACAGCTTCTTTTTTTTCCATCGGTCTATCTTTTCAAACGTTGATCTACTCTAATCTTAGTTGTGATTAAAGTATGGATAAAATTGATTACAGTATTGACGCATATGTGAAATTATTGTTTATATGTTAGCCGAAATCCAACGAGAGTGGAGCATTCCGGTGAGCATCACAGAATTAAAAGCGATGAGCCAAAAGTTACACGGGCTGTGTCAACAAGCAGAGCAAATGCTCGCAGAAACAGATACATCCGACCCTGTTCATCAACAACTTGTTGACCATTTACGCATGCTGCAAGATTTAACCGGCGACATTCATAAAGTCTAGCTGCAGATCCCTTTGGTTTGCTCTCTCGTTCCGTTAAACTGATATTGGTTTGTTTAACGGAATTATTTTATGTCATCTCCCTCTGTTCAAGTGGCCACATTTGCTGGCGGCTGCTTCTGGTGTGTTGAAGCTGTATTTACTCGCTTAAAGGGCGTGATTAAAGTGGAATCTGGCTATGCCGGTGGCACGGTCGAGAATCCCACATACGAACAAGTATGCAGCGGACAAACAGGCCATGCCGAAGTCATTCACATTGAATTCAACGCCAGTGAAATTCAATTCGAAGACTTACTCAATGTATTTTTCACAAGCCATGATCCCACCACATTAAACCGTCAAGGCAACGATGTCGGCACGCAATACCGTTCGGAAGTGTTTTACCATAATGACGCTCAAAAACTCGCCAGTGAGGCTTATATCAAAGCTCATGAACCCGATTTTGATGCACCTATCGTGACGGCGATAACGCCCATCAACAACTACCACAGTGCCGAAAATTATCACCAAGATTACTATGCTCGCAATCCTCAGCAAGGGTATTGCAATGCAGTAATCCCACCTAAACTGGCCAAGCTGCGCCAAAAATGGCTGCACTTGTTGAAAGACGCTTAGCTAATAACGCTCATTAAAAAGCCAGCACGAGGCTGGCTTTTACATGCACGTTTAATGTATTTAGAAGTCGTATTGTAGATAAACAGAGTTGTAGTTACTACCGCCTTTAATGCGACCAAACTGAGACCCAGTTTCAAATATACCTGAGCGATGATGCAGACTGTATCCCAACCACCATGGACGAAACTTCTCTGAATTAAACAAGTCTCCCAAATTCACATCAAGGGTAAAATCAAGGAAGTTCAGCAACTTACTGGCTCGATACCCCTTCTCATCCATTTCATCTTGCTCAATCCACGTTACTCGGCTTTGATACGACAAACCCTCTGCCACACCAAAACGCCATTTCGTTGGCCAATTCACAGTGTAATATGCCTTGAATGCCACAACGTATTCGCTAGTGACGTCTTGTACGTCTGAACTATGGTGGTAGACAAAACCGGGCGTTAAATAAATATCGAGCGGTAGCCCAAATAACTCAGAAGCTAAGGGGTGGCCATAAAACAAGGAAGTGAGCTGATTGTTATATTCATCTTTTTCAGTATCGCCGGCAAGGATATCGCCAATATTTGAAGGAGTTGCCCAGCCATGAGCGAGACGAACGTAGCTCTTTTCAGGCAACGTCAGTTCTTTTCCTTTTTCTGGGTCTGGAATAAACGCAATGCCAAGATAGGTTTCCCAGTCCCAGTTGGTATCGATAAGGTGCGAACCTCGCACATCACCGTCTAAATATCGAGTTCCAATCTTTCCTATGATGTTCAGTTCGCGCCACACATGTACGCGCCCTTGCACACCTCCATACCAATCTACTCCGGCTCCAATATCGTCAATATCAAGGCCGTAGTAACGATTGTTGAAACCCGAAGTTTTGAATCTTGCTTCAAACATGGGTTCAAAATAGAGACGATCCCACTGCCAACGGCTTTTCAGGCGGGCAATCGCATGCTCGCGCCCATCGTTGTCTGATAACGCCTCTAAATCCATCATCCAGTTCGGCATCACTTCGTGGCTTAGCCGAACACCTAAGTCCCATTTACCGCCGCTAATTTCATTTTGATACTCTCTGGGGGCATCAAAAAAACGATAACGAGTGAACAGTGCGCCTTTCCAATCATCATTGAAGTTGTATGTAGCACCTCCTTCTAGACCATCAAGGTAAAAGTGCTCTCCGCGATAGAAGAATAAAGGAATCACGTCTGTCACCGTGTCTTTTTCGGTGGCAAAGGGAATGCTGGTATAGCGCATACCAATGGCGATCCCCCAATTGTCTCCCTGTTCGGTAGATGCGACATTTGGCACGACGTCGGCGGCGAACGAAAGCTTCAAACAGCTCATGAATAAGCTAACAATGATCAGTAATGGATGGCGTTTCATGGAAGTAAAAATTCAACAGTCTCTGGGAGTAGGCTAACACAGTCATTAATCCACTCGTAACAATCTCATTTCAGATTATAGCAGTGCTTCAATATCAGCTTTAAGATCTTCAGGTTTCGTCGTAGGCGCATACCGTTTGACTACGTCACCATTTTTACTGACCAAGAACTTTGTGAAGTTCCATTTAATAGCTTTACTCCCTAACAGGCCTTTTGCATGTTCTGTGAGGTGCTTAAACAAAGGGTGAGCTTGACTGCCATTGACATCAATTTTGGCAAACAGAGGAAAATCGACGTTGAAGGTTAAGTCGCAGAATTGGCGAATATCGTCATCACTGCCTTTTTCTTGCTTGCCAAATTGATTGCATGGAAACGCCATCACAACCAAGCCTTGCTCTTTGTATGCGTCGTAAAGCTTCTGCAAGCCTTCATATTGAGGCGTAAAACCACACGCGCTTGCGGTATTCACAATCAACAGCACTTTGCCTTGGTAGGCATCCATTAACATAGTTTCACCGGAATTACGGGTTACTTGATAAGAATATAGCTTCGACACAATCGGCTTCCTTTTTAGAATAATGTATTCATTGTACGCCAACATTCGTGAAATAGATGATAACGTCAGCTAATTTACAAATTGGAGCTCAGCTAATTCTCGATACAAATCATTGGTTTTAACCAATTCATTATGAGTTCCAATGGCCATCACATGCCCCTGTTCCATCACTACAATACGGTCAGCATTCATAACCGTGGCCAACCGGTGAGCAATGATTAATGTAGTTTTGCCTTTCATGAGCTCTTCCAATGCCAGTTTCACATGATGCTCGCTGGTCGCATCTAGCGCACTGGTCGCCTCATCCAACAACAAAATGGGACGATCTGCGAGCAGCGCTCTGGCGATCGCAATGCGCTGCTTTTGACCACCGGAAAGTCGAACCCCGCGCTCACCTAAATCCGTCTCATATCCTTCAGGTAATGCCGCAATAAATTCGTCAGCGCGAGCTGCTTTAGCGGCGGCAATCACTTCCTCTGAACTGGCTTCAGGACGACCATAACGAATGTTTTCAAGTGCGCTAGAAGCAAAAATCACGGAGTCTTGAGGCACCAAGGCGAATTGCTGACGAAGGGCTTTAGGTTCGACTTGCGAAAGGTTTACTCCATCCAATGTCATGACACCTGATGTGGGCCTGTAAAACTGCTGAAGCAGCTGAAATATAGTTGATTTACCGGCACCAGAGGGTCCCACCAGAGCAATGCGTTCGCCCGGATGAATGCTCAAATTCAATGCATGAAGCGTAGCAACATCCATTGCGCTTGGGTAGGAGAAGTCTACATCGACTAATTTGATTTCACCTTCAACAGGCGACACAAGCGGCAAAGGTTTTGCCGCGACTTCTAGGCTAGATTGCGTATTCAGCAATTCAATAATGCGCTCGCTGGCACCGGCGGCTTTATTGATTTCACCAATAACTTCACTAATAGTAGCAACCGAACCGCCCACCAGCACGGCATAAAACATAAACGCGGTCAGTTCACCGGCAGAGATATCTCCGGTGAGTACACCTCTTGCGCCAAGCCATGCCACCACTGTAATGGCACCAATGCTCAAAAACATGACAGAGGCGAGCAAAAAAGCACGGTATTTTATACGTTGCGAAGCTGCTGCTATCACCGCTTCAACATGACCATTGAATCGTTGTTCATCCACAGCTTCGTGAGTGTAAGACTGCACGGTATGAATTTCATGAAGTGACTCGTCTACATAGGTACTAATATCAGCAACTCGATCTTGGCTGACCCTTGAAAATCGACGAACTTTAGCCCCTAACACGCGAATAGGAACCAACACGACAGGAACGGCAACCAGCACATATAAAGTTAACGCAGGGCTTGTGACGAGCATCATCACCAACCCGCCTAAAAAACTCACTCCAGAGCGAAGTGCCATTGAAAGGCTTGAACCCACCACACTTTGCAATACCGTGGTATCGCTGGTAAAACGAGAAATGACTTCGCCCGTTCGCGTTGTTTCATAAAACTCAGGAGAAAGGGTCAATAGGTGCCGATATACTTTACGCCGAATGTCTGCCGTCACTCGTTCACCGAGCCAAGTCATCCAATAAAACCGGAAAAAGGATGCAAAACCACCCAGCAAGGTGATCAGCAGAACTCCTATCATGATGTGGTTAATCCGCTCGGCGCTTTTATCCACAAAGCCTTCGTCTACAATGAGTTTTACACCCTGCCCTAAAGCGAGCCATGTCATGGACCCTACGAGCAAGGCAAACATGGCCAGCACAACTTGCTTGCGATACGGCTTGAGCATTCCCCAAAGCCAAGGTAACACTGCGGATATTTTTGTAGGTTTCATGGAAGGCCTATCTGGTGAGTAACGGCACAGATTATAATGATAAACATTCTCATTTAAAACCTATAACGAACGCGATTAGTTTACAGGCAAGCGAGTCGCGATCTTCAATCTTGCGTGGCATCGACCTTAAGCATGAGACCTAGCGGTGGTAAGCTCCAATAAATATTTGTTTGAAAATGTGTCAAACGGTTAAAAAATGCTTGATACCAGCGCACTGTTCATTTTTATTCCAACCTTCTTTTTCGTGTCTCTCACACCTGGGATGTGCATGACGCTTGCGCTCACACTGGGTATGACAATTGGCGTTAAGCGCACACTTTGGATGATGTTAGGTGAATTGGTAGGCGTAACCGTTGTAGCCGTTAGTGCCGTAATTGGTATTGCTGCAATTGTACTTAAATACCCACAAGCATTTATCGTGATGAAAACGTTAGGCGCACTATATCTTGCTTGGGTTGGTATTCAAATGTGGCGATCTCGCGGTAAATTGGCCATTCCTGAATCCCTTGAAATGAAGCAATCGATCAGTGCAAAAACGCTCATCACTCAAGGCTTTATCACAGCCATTGCCAACCCCAAAGGTTGGGCGTTCGATATTGCGTTACTGCCGCCATTCATCAACGAGTCAATACCTCTCGCACCACAACTGGCAATTTTGGTGGGATTGATGTTGTTGTTTGAAACAGTGTGTATGTTGCTGTATGCCAGCGGAGGAAAAACATTACGTCATTTGCTTTTAAAGCCGTCCAATGTGCGAACAATGAATCGAGTCGCGGGCACGCTTATGATTGGAGTGGGGGGCTGGCTGTTTGTGGGTTAGGTTTGAAGCCAAATCATGCATTTATTTGAGCAAAGGTTTCAACTCGGTTTCGACCGTTATTTTTTGCTAAATAGAGCGCGTTATCGGCATGCACCAACAGGGTTTTAAGCGTATCTTGAGCGTTGCTTTTACACGTCACTCCTAGACTGACGGTGCAGTTAAAATGAGATTCGCCAATGATAGGTATGGCGTGCTGTTCAATTTTACAGCGTATACGTTCAGCCAAATTTACTGCAGATGCCTGCGCCATGCTTGGTAATATAATAGCGAACTCTTCACCGCCAATGCGCGCCAAAATTTGCTTAGAATTCAGCTCAGCCTGGATGATTTTACTCACCATAATCAAGCACGTATCACCGGCAGCGTGACCATATTGGTCATTAATCGATTTGAAGTAATCAAAATCTAATAGCACCAAGCTAAATGCTTCTTGGCGTTGCTGAGATTGCAGTAACAGGCTCTCGCCTTTTTCAAAAAATTCATGCCGATTCGATGTTTGAGTCAGCGAATCTTTCGTAGCCTGCCGTGTCAGTTTGGTCTGGTTACGTTCTAATTGATTGGCAAAAATAGTAAGTACTACAATCACTTCTATCATATTCACTAAAAAAACTGACTGATAAATCATAGCCTCGATGGATTCAGTCAGCTCAATGAGCGGCGCTTCATTCATGGTGTTTTCACAATACAAAAACAACACAACAGACACGAGGCTTAAACTAATTTTTTCGAGTTTATCTTTCAGTTCAAAGAGTAAGAAAGCGCCCGTTGGGACTAAGAAAAAATACAGATGAAAGCCGGTTGCATTGGTGACATACACATTGGTGCACACCATTAAATGCACCATCAACACACTAAAAAACCAAACTTTGCTCGCCTTAGTGGAGTGCAGTGCATTGAGCCCAAGCGTACAACAATAGGCCAGTGTAAAACTCAGATTAATCAGTGCGACAGTACTTTGATCCAACACGAACACATACATCAAGGTGTACAGCATCGACACTCCCGTTGTAATGAGCGCGATGGTATTCATTAATCGAGTTTTGGTGGCCGATGAGAACTCTTGATTCACGGTTCCCAGAGAAAGAATGCGTTCAAAAAACATGGTGCTTAGACTACCTAACAAAGTTTGATGGGAACCACCGCAGATAAAGCAACCAGAACCGCTTGGGCTTCTTTTTGCTTCAAGTGACGTGCCACAACATAGTTGGATAGAAAATACACTAAATATACAGAGAAAAGCTAGCCGGAAGCACAATCGCAAGCAGAAGATTTGGCTATGCCGAATGTTTGCCAGTCACCAGATAGCCCATCAAACAGCTTTATTTTGGCTGTCTCAACCGGCAATCCCATTAATAGTTTCAATGCTGACAACGCCTGAAGACTGGCAATGACGCCCAACACCGGCCCTAACACGCCCGAGTTGGCGCAATTGAGCTGTGGCTCTTTACTCCCCGCGGGATAAAGACAGCCATAACATGGCGATTCGGGCTGGCGAAAATCAAACACTGCGAGCTGCCCTTCCAAGCGAATAGCTGCCCCCGACACTAAAGGCACCTCCTGTTCACGGCAAGCAGCGTTGATCATATGTCGCGTTTTAAAATTGTCGGTACAGTCCAGCACGACATCCATATCGGCAATTAAATCTACGCAATTTTGAACGTCAATGTGTTGCGGATGCACACGTATTTCAATGTCATCATTGAGCTCTTGCAAACGGCGCTCTGCAGCGTCAACTTTCAATTCGTCTACATCATGTTCGCTAAATATGATTTGTCGTTGCAGGTTGCTGAGCTCAACCGAATCTCCATCTGCAAGGTGCAGTTCTCCCACCCCTGCTGCTGCCAAATACAAAGCCACGGGGCTACCGAGTCCGCCAACACCGATCACCAAAACCTTTGCGCTCTGTAAGGCCAGCTGGCCTTTTTCACCCACTTTCTCTAATAGTAAGTGGCGACTGTAACGCATCATTTGGCGATCATTTAACACAAACACACTCCAACTTTTTGATTCAATGGTTACTCGATTGCACTTCGTCCGTATGCCGGTTGCCAATCCGTCCAAACCGGTTGGTAGCCGCGTTCGACAATGGCTTGCGCAACATACTTCGGGTGGCGCTCATCGCTAATCGAAAACTGCTCTAACGCAGGTTCGGCTTCAGCATAACCACCGGGCTGCGTTCGAGAATACGCACTCATACTGGTAATTCCAAGTGGCAAGGCATGATCGCGAAATGCCGCTGATTCACGAGTCGATAATGACAGTTCTAACTCTGGATTAAACATCCGGTAGGCGCAAATTAATTGCACTAACTGACGATCGGTCATCACTGATTTGGGTTCCAAACCACCGGTACACGGACGTAAACGCGGAAACGAAATTGAATACCGAGTTTGCCAGAATCGTTTTTCCAAATACTGTAAATGCGCTGCCACCATAAAGCAGTCTACACGCCAGTCGTCTAAACCAATGAGTGCGCCGATCCCGACTTTATTCATACCCACCTGCCCTAAACGTTCGGGTGTTGCTAAACGCCAGTCAAAGTCATTTTTTTTACCTTTGAGGTGGTGCTCTGCGTAGGTTTGACGAGAGTAAGTTTCTTGGTACACCAAAATGGAATCAACGCCCATGTCTTTGAGCTCTTGATATTCTTGCGTGCTGAGCGGTTGTACTTCCATGCTGACATGCGAAAAATTTTCCCGAATTTTCGGCACGGCCTGACGAAAATACTCCATACCAACTTTGCGCTCAGATTCTCCGGTCACCAATAATATATGATCGAATCCAAGTTGTTTGATGGCGGCAATTTCTGCGTCTAACTCCACCATATCGAGTGTTTTTCGACGAATGGCATTGTGCATGGAAAAGCCGCAATAAGTGCAGATATTGGAGCATAAATTCGACAAATACAGAGGCACATAAAGCTGAATGGTTTTGCCAAAACGCTGTTGCGTGAGTTGCAATGAACGCTGCGCCATTTGCTCCAAATATGGTTCAGCTGCAGGAGAAATCAGCGCCATAAAATCATTCAAATCGAGCCGTGTCTGATTGGCCGAGCGACTCAATGCACGTTCGACATCTGCCGCCGTTTTAGCGCCAAATGATAACTTTATGTCATCCCAATGATAGCCACTCAAGTGCTGTGCAAATGAAGCTTCAGAGCCTGTCATGATCATTCTCCCAATTAATCGACAGAAACCGATTCAATTTCGTCTAAAAATGCCGTGAGTGGACTCGATGCATTGGCATGCACACTGGTTGCCGCAAGGCCCGCTTCATAGGCCATGCGTCCCGCTTCAACCGCTTGCTTGAATGCTTTGGCCATCACCACTGGTTGCGCAGACACTGCAATAGCGGTGTTCACCAGCACAGCATCAGCGCCAAGCTCCATGGCTTCTGCCGCATGGGAAGGGGCTCCGATCCCTGCATCTACTATCACAGGCACGTTCGCCTGCTCTATGATTATTTCAAGGAAGTCGCGTGTTTTAAGCCCTTTATTGGAGCCAATTGGCGCACCTAGAGGCATAACCGCCTGACACCCGACCAACTCTAAACGTTTGCACAAAACAGGGTCAGCATGCACATACGGCAGTACCACAAAACCCTCTTTCACCAATTGCTCGGCGGCTTTGAGAGTTTCTATTGGGTCAGGCATTAGATACTTAGGATCAGGATGAATCTCAAGTTTCACCCAGTGCGTACCCAGTGCTTCTCGTGCCAAACGCGCAGCAAATACGGCTTCTTCGGCGGTACAAGCCCCCGATGTATTCGGTAGCAAATGAACACCCGCTTTAACCAGCGGGCTTAAAATATCGTCGTCCGACTTATTCAGATCAACACGTTTCATCGCCATGGTCACAAGCTCTGTGCCGCTGGCCAAAATAGCGTCCGTCATTAAGGACGGATCGGCAAACTTGCCGGTGCCGCTAAACAAGCGGCTGGAAAATGTTTTGTCTGCAATGGTAAACACCATTAACCTCCTGCTATGGCACGAAATAGCGCCACATGATCACCCTCGCTGAGTGACTTTGTTGGCCATTCATTTTGAGGAATAATCGTTTGATTAATCGCAATGGCAACCCCTGTTTGGAGGGACTCAAGTTGCGTCAATACATCGGTTGCACTGGCGCCATCGGGCACGGTCACCGCTTCACTATTCACAAAAATATTCATGCATCTTCTCTTATTGGAGGGCTCCTGCGCCAACGAGCCCAAGCCATTGAGCGGTGGCGACTTCCACATCTTCGGCTTGCGTTAATGCGCGAACCACAGCAATGCTTGCGACACCCGTTGCGCGCACCTGCTTGGCTCTAGGCCAATCGATTCCACCAATCGCTACGGTGGGCAACACCGATTTGAGTAAGCTCACTTGCTGTTGAAGCTTGGTTAAACCTTGAGGGGTAGACGGCATATTTTTGGTCGTGGTCGGGTAGATATGCCCCACCGCTAAATAGCTTGGTTTGAGAGCTGCTGCGCGCAACATTTCAAAATAACCATGAGTAGACAGCCCAATACGAATGCCTGCTGAAGCTATTTCTTCGATGTTTGCATCATCGAGATCTTCTTGCCCTAAATGCACACCGTAAGCTTGGTGTTTAATCGCCAACCTCCAGTAATCATTGATGAACACTCGGGCTTGATACTTTCGGCCTAACTCAATGGCGCGAATGACCAGTGGCTCAGCTGCGCCATCCGACAGGTCTTTTGCACGAAGTTGAATTGTTTTCACTCCCAATTGCAGTAAACGCTCCAACCATTCTGGCGAATTCACCACTGGATACAGGCCCAAGTCCGACGGACATGGCGCAAAACCTTGTGTGGGTAAATCTAATTCGCAAAGGTCATTTGCCGTTCTTGGAAAATCTTGCCAATGGGTTGGCCAACCCAAATGCAGCACAGGCCCCGGTCCTTTACCTTGAGCGACTGCTGCTTTAAGCCCTTGCTGCACATAGGCATGGGCAATTGCAAAAGCATCTTCCAATGCATAACCTTGCGCTAAACCGCTGGCCAAGGCCGCAGCAAAACTACATCCAGTGCCATGACCGTGTTTAGTCTCTACCTTTGCACTTAAGCAATAACGCCAGCAATCACCATTGCTCCATGCATCCATGACGTGAGTCTCGGTTAATTCAACGTCCATCAACTGACCGATATGGCCGCCTTTGAACAGAACAGACTTCACCCCATATTCTCTGAATTTATCGTACGCTCGTTGCATATCACCGCTAAACAATAGCGCAATACCTGTCATCGCCAACACTTCATGGCTGTTCGGTGTGAGCACATCTATGTGCCGCAACAACTCTTGCTTCACCGACTCTAAAATAGGCTCAGCAGTGAGCACATCACCTGAACTAGCAATGGCAACCGGATCGTAAATCACCAACGGACGCGGCAACCCAGCAGGCCAACTATCAAGCTGATCGGCCAACCATTCCACTTGTGAAGGACTCGCCAACAAAGATATTTTAATCACTGCTGGCGGCATGTCTGCCAACAACTGCATCCATTGCTGTTCAAGCATATCAAGCGGCACCGCGAGTACATCAGAAGTCGACTCTGAATTTTGTGCGGTGACCGTAGTGATAATGCTGCACGCTTGCGCTACCGCCAACGTTGAGCCGGGCGCTGCATCTCTTGCTCGCAAACCATTAATGGCTTGTATATCGGCTTGAATACCTGCACCTGCACCACTGTCTGAACCGCCAATGGTCCAGACAATTGATGTACGCTGCGACAACACTTGATACGGCTGTATCACCGTATGTGGAATCCAACTCATGTTTTGGGGCTACCTTAATCCAACGGTACTTTCATATACGACATGCGACATACAAAAGCACTTAGGTTGTTGGCTCAGATTCTTTCTTTGAATGATCCAAAGAATACAGCTGACGCCCTTGTTCATTAAAAGTCTCGGCCATTTCTTTCATGCCCTGCTCAGCGTTGACATAGGCCGCTTCAGGGTTGCCATCCATATCTACGAGTTTCACTTCAATGGTTTCTTCGCCACGCTCTAATTTCGCAGCAAAATCACGCACTTCTTGAGTGATTTTCATGGAGCAGAACTTAGGTCCACACATTGAGCAAAAGTGAGCCACTTTACCCGACTGCTGAGGAATCGTTTCGTCGTGATATGCACGCGCCGTAATCGGGTCAAGCGCCAAGTTAAATTGGTCCTCCCAACGGAATTCAAAACGAGCTTTCGACAAAGCGTTGTCGCGCACTTGCGCACCCGGATGGCCTTTCGCCAAATCGGCTGCATGGGCCGCGATTTTGTAGGTAATTAAGCCTTCTTTCACATCGTCTTTATTGGGTAAGCCTAAATGCTCTTTGGGCGTGACGTAACACAACATAGCACAACCATACCAGCCGATTTGGGCAGCTCCGATGCCAGATGTGATGTGGTCATAACCCGGTGCAATGTCTGTTGTCAGTGGGCCTAAGGTGTAGAACGGCGCTTCGTGGCAGGCTTCTAACTGCTTCTCCATATTCTCTTTGATCAGCTGCATTGGCACGTGGCCTGGGCCTTCGATCATGACTTGAACATCGTATTCCCATGCAATTTTGGTCAATTCACCTAGGGTATAGAGTTCGCTGAATTGCGCTTCGTCATTGGCATCTGCGATAGACCCCGGGCGCAGACCATCGCCTAAGCTCAATGAAATATCGTATGCAGCACAAATTTCACAAATTTCACGGAAGTTTGTGTAAAGAAAGCTTTCTTCATGGTGCGATAAACACCACTTCGCCATGATAGAACCGCCACGCGATACAATGCCGGTGACGCGCTTCGCCGTCATTGGTACATAGGCCAGCAATACGCCCGCATGGATGGTGAAGTAATCCACACCTTGCTCGCATTGTTCAATCAATGTATCTCGGAACACTTCCCACGTGAGGTTTTCAGCCACACCATTCACTTTTTCCAGAGCCTGGTAAATAGGTACGGTACCGATTGGAACTGGCGAATTACGCACAATCCATTCGCGTGTTTCGTGAATATAGCGCCCCGTGGATAAATCCATCACGGTGTCAGCCCCCCAACGTGTTGACCACACCAGTTTTTCAACTTCTTCTTCAATGGAAGAGCTAACCGCAGAGTTACCGATGTTGGCGTTCACTTTCACTAAGAAGTTACGCCCAATGATCATTGGCTCAGTTTCGGGGTGGTTGATGTTCGCTGGGATAATCGCCCGACCTTCAGCCACCTCTTTGCGTACAAATTCAGGCGTAATTTCAGCCATCACGTTCGCTCCGAATGATTCTCCCGGATGCTGAATGTTGTCGTTATGTTCAGCCCGCGCCATGTTTTCACGAATCGCAATGTATTCCATTTCAGGCGTGATGATGCCTTTGCGTGCGTAGTGCATTTGTGTCACACATTTGCCTTTTTGTGCCACCAGCGGCTTGGGCAAATGCTCAAAACGAATATGGTCTAAACCATCGTCGGCCAAACGTTGTTGCGCATATTGAGACGTCACAGAATTCAATTGCTCTGTGTCAGAGCGCTCAGCGATCCACTGTTGACGCAAACGCGGTAAACCTACACGAACGTCAATATTTGCATCTGGCTCCCCGTAATGACCCGAGGTGTCATAGACGCGAACCGGGGCGTTGTCTTCAAATGCTGGATTATCTTCAGAGCCGCCAACAAGTGTTTGGCTAAGCGCAATCTCACGCATTGCAACGCGAACGTTTTCGTTCTGACCTTGCACATAAACGCGAGTGGAATTAGGGAACGGCTGACCGCTGAGATTATTAAGGAAGTCTTGCGCCTGCTGGCGTTGTTCGCGTCTGGTAGACATGTGGCTCTCCATGTATGGCCGATGTTTGAGCGATTAAGCAAATCTTTATTGGATTCGTAATGGCAACATCAAAGCGCAAAAAGGCTGGAGAACCGAAAGGTAGAGTCAGGGTGGTTACAACGCTTGCAGATCACTGATCTTAGGGCGAAACCGGCCTTGTTTCCTCCGCAGGTGTTACCCTGATCAGGTTCTCGGATTCCGCATCAACGCGGTCTCAGCCCAAAGGCACTCCGACAAAGCAAGTATTACGGTAAAGCTTTTCATCAGCCAATTCAAGCTCCAACTTGCCTCTGGCCATCAAACTCATACATAACCGCAAGATACTTTTGTTCAGTGTGAGAGTTTAAACAATAAGCTCCACTCTGCGCGCAGAGATCTGGTCTTTCGAGACCGTAAAGTAACGCAACCTCATAAGAGATTGCCTTGATAAGGGCTGCTGTGACAGGTGCAGATGAAGCAGGAAAAGTCGCTTTAGAATAAGGCGTATCCCCCATGAAATGCACGAGTATCCAAGGGGGATACAGAGGTCGGTTTGGTTACTGGTGAGTGACCAAAGAAATCCCTTTCATTTTTATTTCATGATTAGATGCCGGGTTATCATTGTCATCAAAGACCTTAATCGTGACCGGCACAATGCCATTTTGTGGATTGTAACGTCGCAGTGATTGAGTGATATCAACATAGGTGTTGAACGGCTGCAAATGATGTGGCGGACGCTTATCGAACGCTGGTTTGGGTTTCAGAGTGCAGTGCCCAACGCCACCGGCACATTCGCCATGCCCCAGCAGGAATATACTTTCTGCAAAGCCAGATTCAATATTTTCATTGTTGGCGTCATCGCGATCATCACCTTCACCTAGGTAAATATTGAGCTTATATGAGCCAATGGTTTTCGACAGACCTAATATCTCTAAAAATGCATGCTTGTATTCGGTGTTGTCGATAGGAACATCAATTTGGATTTCATTATCGCCCCCTTGGTTTTGTGCCGCATCGTTGTCAACTTCGGTAAAGCCTTCACCGTCGACATAGGTGTAATCAAAAAACTTGGTATCGAGTGTTTGGCCACCCGTGTAGGTAAACGGCGCACACACGAAGTCCAGTTGCGCTTGTGGCACAGTACTATCACCATGCGCTCGTTGCCATTCAAACCACAACCGGTCCACATTACAGTGATGCAACCAAAAGATCGGATCAAATGCAGCTCTAGGGACCGAGCCCATATCGCCGCCTACCCATACATGCAAGCCACCATGAGGGTTTTCTAAGGCCGGAGAATACCGGTCATAAGTCGTTTGGCGTTGCGCTAAATCAACCTGAGTTTTAAGTCGTTGCAAGCCTGATATAGGGCTTGGCGATCGCGTGGTATCGGTTCCCGTCGCCTGCGAAAAGGCTGTTAATAATGGATTGGGCTTGGTTTCACCGGTATTTAAATCTTGATAGGTTAGATCTGTTACCGCAGCCGGCATTCCAATATTCAAAGACTGCTCTGAAGTCCAGTCCCAATAAGGCAACATCACACCGGCGACTTGCTCTTGCAGCCGCAATTCAAATTCGTAAATGTAGGCTCTGTGCCATGTCGGAAAGTTGAGATTTCCGTGCTGACAATAAAAAGGAGTCGGTAAGCCATGAACACCTGCAATCCACTGATAGCCTCGCTCATCATCGTTGCCACCGTCGGCTGAAACCTTGTATAGGCCTTCATAGGCATTTCGTAGGTCATTAAGCTCTCGCTCGGAAAGGTGTCGTATGTTCTTTCTTACTCGCACGCCGGAGGACGCGACTCGGGTATTTGTCGATGTAACTTCTGCCATGATATTCATTCCTTTTGTTGAGATCTGGCGCGTTATACCGCTTGTTCACGCTTCCAAACTTTATTGATAAAAACGTAACTTCCGGTTCCCATAACCACCATGCCCAACACCATAAATTGATGATGTTGAAACATTGATGCACCCGGCAACCAGTCGGTGACACACGCCATGGCAATAAACATCCCTGCAACCATAGCGACGGAGGATAAGAAGTGGATACAAACCATGTCTCGTGACCTGCGTTGCGCAGCCTCAGTCCTGCACACATATATGCACGCTGGAAGACACAAAGCTAACATGGGCAATAACGACAACAGCATGGTTGAATAAGACATTGAATGATGGTGTTGGTGATGATGCATATGCTGACTATGCGCCATTACATCTGTGGCGATTTCGGTGCTTAAAATTGTGCCCAACATCATACCCAATCCGCCGGCTCCCCAATTCGCCCATACATGCATGAGAGGTTGGCTATACCACTGTTTTTTAAGCATGAATAAACTAAAGGCCGCCGCCACTAATGACACCAGAAAGATGAGCATTTCATCGCCTGTTGGAAAATCCATTTTAAATAGACATAAAAACTGAATAATCACGAACGCCACCAAAATATAAAACGTAATCATTTCTTTATCTCTATGACAAACCAGGCCCTTATCCATGGTGCCTCCTAATAACATTCTCGCTATAACTTGTTCGATATAGCTTATTAAACTAGCAAAAACTTGAGATATATCCAAAAATATCATAAAAGAGAAGCCCAAAAAACAAAAGCAATATTAAACAACAACTTACCAAGCAAAGGCGTTTCTCACACCCCTTCCAATGTAATAATCCGTAATAATTAAAATATTAACTCTATATTTTTGTGTTTTTTTACAGAAACTCGAAAACAACTTAAAGACCTTTTTAAACAACCACTTAATTATATAAAATAAAAACATCAATATTTACATAGTTATAACTTATGCCCAATTCGTGTAAGGCTGTGTAATGTTCCCCAATCGACTGTGTTTATATATTTAAATCTCTAAAAGCGATGAACGGGATATTTATCGATAGCAGTTATTTCCGCTTATCCGTCAGCTCAAGGAGATAACATGAAATATTTGAACTCAACATCAACATTCATTGCCGCCTCATCATTGATGGCCACAATGATGGCATCAACAGCGCAAGCTGCCCCAACTGAATTCGACTGTGCGGCTAATGCCGACTGGATTTACAACCCTACCCTTCCCGCTGAAATACCCGGTGGTGGTAAGAATTTATGCCAGTTTTATCAATATTCGTGGCAGTCGTTTATTGCGTTAATGAATACCAATGATTCTGGCGTTCGCGAATATCGAAACTCGAATATGTTTTCATCGTTTCAGGGAACAGGAAAAAACTCCTGTGCATCTGACGCCACTCAACCACTGTTATTCGTGCGCGCACTAAAAGATCCAATGACAACCGCCGCAGATTTTACGCGCCCGAACGAAATGAATCAGGCATTCGGAAACTCAGTGATTTATGACCAAAACCATAATATCGTGCTGTATGAAGCGCTATTCAGTAAGGCCATGTGTGATCTACCTAAAGACTCTAAAACATTGCCCGCAGGCACCACTGAAATAAAAGCATCTTGGCGCACGATTACAGAATCGGAAAAGGCGGATTACATTTGGATTCAGTCAGATACCAATGACAATGGCAAGTTCGATAACAATGAGTTATTTGGTATGGTGGGGTTTCATTTGGTGAAAAGCACTCCCACACACCCTGAGTTTATTTGGGCTACGTTTGAGCACAGGAATAACGCCCCCAACTGCCAAGACATACCAATCCCTGAAGATACCAACCGCTGGTCATTCACCAGCGCCACGTGTGCCGCAGAACTACCCCGTGTGAATGAGGGATCTGGCTGCCAATTTAACGATGCTGAACAACCTGCAAAACCTGATGATAGCCCGTTGACAGGCCCTCCTACAGAAATCTGTCAAGTGTACCAATACGGCACAAAACCCGGTGACAACCAAGCCGCTAAAAACCTAGGAAACATTAGCTCTATCAATCAACAACTCGGCGCTATGTTTGCAAAACTGCCGGCTAAAAATACCTTATCTGTGCTCCAGAATTATCAAGTTGTTGGGGCGATTTGGGAAAACGATGTGAGTCAACCTTCAAGCGATGAGAGTAATCTCAGAGGCTCCATACAATTAGCCAATGTCACGATGGAAACCAATGTGCAAGAAGGCTTCGGTGCTGAAATTTATGTATCTCCGGATAATCTTAAGCCTGCCGCTCATTGTTTTGATTGCCACGGTTACGACGGCCCTTCTACCAATGCCAAAGTGAGCCATATTTTTAGCAAAATTCACGGTCAATAAGTCATACCGCGTTGATGTGCGATTCTTGTGCTCACTTGCTTGCAAGTGGGCTTTTTAACCATCATCCAGTTCCGAATATGGCTAACTTCTGTATTCATGTTAGCTATCATGGTGCCATCTTATGCACTGAAACATGACTGACCGTGATATGCATCATCTTGAACAACAGCATGCGATACCATCGCTTTCACCCGAACAGTGTCGCATCGCACGTTTAGCTCGAGATCACCGTTACGACGGAAAATTCTTCGTCGCAGTGAAGACCACTGGCATCTTTTGCCGCCCTATTTGTCCTGCGGTTGCGCCCAAAGAATGCAATGTTGAATACTACCATCACGCACCCGCTGCGCTGGCCGCAGGCTATCGGCCTTGTTTAAGGTGTAGGCCCGACAGTGCGCCTCATTCATGGGCATGGAAAGGTACTGAAACCACATTAGCGCGTGCCATTCATTTAATCGACGGAGGCGTATTGCAGCAACATTCATTGGTTCATTTGGCGCAGCGTTTAGGGATATCTGAACGGTACTTACGACGATTGTTTCAACGCTATGTAGGGCTCCCGCCCAAACGCTATGCTCTGATGAAACAATTAATGTTCGCCAAGAAACTTTTGCATGATTCTCAGTTGCCTATTCAGGACATCGCGCTTGCGTGCGGTTTTGGCAGCGTCAGGCGCTTTAATGACGCTTTTAAAAAAACGCTCCGGCTCACGCCAACTCAAATACGCCGACAAAAACCAAGTCAATCTAAGCTAACATTGACGCTCGCATATCGGCCTCCATTTGATTGGCAACACATGCTTAAGTTTTATCAATCACGCGCCATACAAGGCTTAGAGCAGGTGACAGAGCACACTTATCAACGCGTATTTAGATGGCAAGATGCCACAGGCTGGTTGTCGATCAGACCCAATCCCAATAACACACAACTCGAAGTACAACTCGACCTCAGCACGATTGAGATACTGCCATCTGTGGTGCGTCATATTAGGCGGGTATTTGATCTCGACTCCGACTTAACGGTCATCGAATCTCATTTATCCCACACACCACTTGCTCCATTCATCTGCTCTGGCATTCGTATTCCCGGGCTGTGGGATTCATTTGAAGGCGGAGTGAGGGCTATTTTAGGTCAACAGATTTCCGTGAGCGCAGCACGTCAATTGGTTGAACAAGTGGTGGATGAACTCGGGCAGACTATTGATACACCCAACGGGTCCATGCGTTTGTTTCCGACTCCTACAAACATCGCTAACTCAGAACTTCTATTTCTGAAAATGCCCCACAAAAGACGTCACACTCTGCGAGCGCTCGCAACTTACTACCTTGATCACCCCAACCACTCAATCGACGACTGGTTACAGATCTCTGGCATTGGTCCATGGACGGTTAATTATGTAAAGCTGCGCGGTACAGAAAATTCAGACATTTATTTAGACTCCGATCTCGGCGTGAGAAACACGCTCACCAAGTTACAAATAGCGCTTTGCCGAGCACAATTGTCACCGTGGGGGAGCTACGCCACTTTCCAAATTTGGAATCAATCATGAATCAACAGCCCACATTTTCGCTTTACTATGGTGAGTACCTCAGCCCGATTGGTCACATGGGGCTGTGGTGCACTGATTCCGCTTTGCTCCGCTTAGCGTTCACCGATCACAACTCGCAAACCGGTGGCTATGCATGGAGTCAAACCGCGACGCCAACCAAAAGACACCCGCTACTTATTCGTTGCCAACACCAACTGCACGAATACTTTGGCGGTCAACGCACTTCATTTTCGCTGCCTTTGCAGTTCATTGGAACCGAATTCCAACAACAGACTTGGAGGGCTCTACAGCGTATTCGCTATGGCGCAATTTATAGCTATACTCAGCAAGCCTCACAAATGGATTGCCCTACTGCTGTTCGTGCAGTTGGCACAGCCAATGCCAAAAATCCGCTGTCGATTGTTGTTCCTTGCCATCGCGTCATAAGTAAAAGTCGAAAGCTATCCGGTTATGCTGGCGGCATCGACCGTAAATCATGGTTGCTGCATCACGAGTTTAACGGCATCAAAACGGCGGTCCAGCGCACTTAAACTCAAGTTGAACCTGCGCCCAATGCTGCGCATAATCAAACATTAACGTATGTTTGGAACCCATAATGGACAAGATTGAATATTACGAATTTCGACGAGATCTGTATTTTTTTGATTTGGTGTCGTGTTTTTCGGTGTCTCTGTGCGGTTGTCCCATCATATTTGACGCTCGCATTCCGCTATTTTTGGAGCCTAATCAGAGCATTAGTTTTCCTGGTAAGTTTACTTCACCCAAACACATGTCACCTCACCGTTTACGAGCTGTTGCTGAATCTAACGCTACCAGCAAATCCAGCCATATTGCGTCGTGCTGCATTATGCTGGCAAACACTGCGTATGAGTCGGTCAAGGATTACAACGATGGCTCTGAATTGTTTGAATTCTTTCGGCATATTCGCAATGCATCATCACATTTGAATACCTTCCAATTTAACCAGCGAGAACCCGCTCACCCTGCAAAATGGCGCGGCGCCACAATCGATCATCGCCAGAAAGGCCAACACAATCCGTTATTCGGTCAACAGTGCTTTGGTCATTTTATGGGTGTGGCAGATTTATTGGATTTGTTGATGGATATTGAAAAGAAGATTATCGAGTTGCAAGAAAAGTCTTAAAACGCGGCGACCAAAGCCGCGAATGCAATCGATCAGTTTTTACGCCAAGGCTTTTTCAATCAGTGCTTGAACGCCTGCCGGATACTGTTGTTTAAGCGCAAAATCATGACCTTTTTCCGACATTTTACGCCATGTTTTCTGCAAGATATCGATCACCTTGGCTTCTTCATGCTTGCTCGCAAAGTCTTCAGCGTAGTGCGCTAAAAACACCAAGCAGATCACGTCTTCAAATTGCTGACACTGTGGGTCTGCTTTAATACGTTCTTTACGCAGCACAGCGCTTACTCGGTCGATGATCGCTTGGTCATATCCATGCGCGGCCAAAATCTCACCGGTCCACTCACCGTGTTTACGCCCTAACGTTTGCCGCCAGTCGTAGTAGCCTTTTTTACCCATTGGAAAATCGGCTCGCGGAATGGCCCAGCGTTTAATGTGTTGAGCACGACATGCGATCTGAACAATCTCGTCAGTTTCAGGTGCAAATTGCTCGAGCATACTGCTCATTCGGGTACCGTAGAGAAGCGAGGCGGGTACTTGAATATCTTCCACCAGCTCCAAATTGGGATCAGCTTTATTGACTGCGTCGATGGCATCAAAGACTTGGGCTAATCGTTCCATTTGGGCATCTACCTTATATTTTGGAATGTTAAGAGACTTATATTCATGGTAAGCCCTTAATAAAAGTGGATCTATTGTCGGTCAAGAATACTTTTTCTTCAATCCTTCAATGCCTGCATTTATGTGCAAATTAATGAAAATCGCGAGAATGTAGGGTCAGTTGCTCTAATTGGTGATTACAATTCTCAAGACGCCCCGCCACAATATGAATGACCAGCCCTTCACGTTCCAAAATACCATGTACTTCGAGCAACTTGGATTGCAAAAATGCTTGACGCTGTGCTCTAGCGGTATTCAACCACACCACAACATTGATATTTCCGGTTTCATCTTCAAGCGTTACAAAAGTAACACCGCTGGCTGTGCTTGGACGTTGGCGCCCCACTACAAGACCAACCACAGTCACAAGCTCGCCAGACTGTTTGCTTGATAACGCCTGGGCTGATATCGATTTTTTAAAAAGTCCCATTTCTCTAAGTATAGCCAACGGATGGCGCTCTAAGCTCAAACCTAAATGGCGATAATCTTCGAGCATGTTGTCCATTTCTGTGGGCTCTTTCAAATAATTAGAGACTTGAGGCGCTTCGCTAACTTCAAGTAAGGGTAAGTTATTCGTTGGGGTTGCTAACTGCCAGCGGGCTTGGAAACGATCTCCGGAAAGACCATTCAAGGCACCGGCTGCGGCCAAGGCTTGGCGTTGGTCTGATGCCAATTGGGTAAGCTGAAGTAACGTGGCGACATTTTCATACCCATTGACCGGACGTTTAGTCTCAATCGCCATGCCCGCTTTTTTCGACAAACCTTTGATGATTCTCAGGCCGAGTTGCAACACCGGTTCACGGTTTTGGCAGACCACTAAGCGGTGCTCCCAACAGCTCTCATTCACATCGACTGGCACTACGTTGACGCCATGACGCTGAGCATCCTGAATCAATTGCGACGGTGAGTAAAAGCCCATTGGCTGACTATTCAGTAAGGCGCAACAAAAAGCCGCAGGGTAATGTAATTTCAACCATGCAGAAACATACGCCAATAGAGCGAAACTTGCCGAATGAGATTCTGGAAAACCATACTCGCCAAACCCTAGAATTTGACGAAAAATTCGATCTGCGAAGTCATCCGAATAGCCATTTTGGGCCATCCCATGACGCAGTTTATGTTCAAACTGAGCCAGCTTTCCATTGCGCTTCCAAGCCGCCATTGCACGACGTAACTGGTCTGCTTCTCCGGCACTAAAACCGGCCGCCACCATGGCTAACTTAATCACCTGCTCTTGGAAAATAGGTACCCCCATGGTTCGCTCTAGCACCTGCCGCACAGCCTGATTGGGATAACTTATAGGTTCCAATCCATGGCGACGTTTCAAGTAGGGATGAACCATATCACCTTGAATGGGGCCGGGACGAACAATGGCAATTTGCACCACCAAATCGTAGTAACAACGCGGACGTAAACGCGGCAACATATTGGTTTGTGCTCGCGATTCAATTTGAAACACGCCAATGCTGTCGGCATTACACAGCATGTCGTACACCTCTGGCTGCTCCCATTGCACATTAGCCATAGTCATGGGTGCGTCTGCGCTTGTGGCGTGCTCCTGACGAACGTCTCTGATCAGATCAAAACATCGGCGAATGGCGGTTAACATGCCAAGCGCCAGCACATCGACCTTTAACAAGCCAAGTGCTTCTAAATCATCCTTGTCCCACTGAATCACAGAGCGTTCGGCCATGGCTGCATTTTCCGTCGGCACTAACTCAGACAGTGGCCCCGCAGAAATCACAAACCCTCCAACATGCTGCGATAAGTGCCGTGGAAAACCCATAATTTGGTTTACCAAGGTCTCAAACCAACGCACCTTGGGGTGATCTAACGGGCCTAACTGGACAAGTTGTTGACGCCAGTTATCTTGCCTGTCTCTGCGGTCAATGCCTGCCATGAATTGCTCCAGCAGCGATTCATCAAAGCCTAATGCTTTACCCACATCTTTCACGGCACTTTTGAACCGATAGGAAATCACGGTGGCGGCAAGCGCTGCGCGATGTCGACCGTATTTTTGATAAATGTATTGAATGACTTCTTCACGGCGTTCGTGCTCAAAGTCGACATCAATATCAGGCGGCTCACCTCTTTCTTTAGAAATGAAACGCTCGAATAGTACGTTGATTTTACGTGGGTCGACCTCGGTAATTTGTAAGCAATAACACACCACAGAATTGGCCGCAGAGCCTCGGCCTTGGTGCAGAATGTGTTGGCGGCGAGCAAAGCGAACAATGTCGTAAATAGTTAAAAAGAAATAGGCATATTGCATCTCACCGATTAATGACAGCTCTTTGGCAATAATGGCTTGAATATCTAATGGCACTCCACGAGGAAAGCGAATGCGTTGTCCTTGGTCCACTAGTTGCCGTAAATAACTCATGGCAGAGTGCCCTTCAGGCACAAGTTCTGCTGGATATTCATACTTCAATTCATCAAGGCTAAACTGGCATTGGCTGGCAAGTTCGGCCGCTGCTTCTAAATGACGCCGCTGAAATAGCTTCGCTAAGCTCGTTAAAGGGCGTAAATGACGCTCTCCATTGGGCTCTATGTGTTGAGTGACTGAGTGAATTGTTTGATTCAGGCGAATAGCTGTTAAGGCATCTTGCAATGGTTGTCGCTGTTTGCAGTGCATAAGCACACCGCCACAAGCAATAGCCTCTATGTCATGCTGCTCTGCCCAACGGGTAACGCTCAAGTAGTGCCGCTTATCTAGCCCCGACAACGGGCGCTCAACCAGTATTCGCCCGCGTTTTCCGCTGCATTCTATGAGCCACTGCGTGGTGTCATCCCAGGTTGATTTAGAATCTGAGGGTAGCCACCCCACAAAACAATGCTGAATATGGTGCTTAATATCACTCCGTGTCATCTGATAATGCCCCTTAGGGCTGCGCATTCGCGCTTGCGTGATCAAAGCACTAAGCTCTGCATAGGCTTGACGCGTGGGCGCCCAAATAACTAAACAGGTCCCACATTCAAGTCGAAAATAGGAACCAACCACCAGCGGAATGTTCGCTGCTTTCGCCGCAACATGAGCCCTAACAATGCCGGCTAAGGTGCATTCATCAGTAATCGCCAAAGCGCTGTATCCCAGTTCTAGCGCCTGTTCAACAAGTTCTTCTGGGTGAGAAGCTGCACGCAAGAAGGAAAAATTGGATCGACAAAATAACTCGGCATACGGAAGTGAGTTCATCGCCACTCATCCAAACCAACCATGGGTAAACCATTGGCCTTGCGCATCTCTAAAAATCCAACACAGCTGATCATCTGCATCTCGGGCAATGAAATAATCGCGCTGCACAGGTTGGTTGTCCCACCAGCCGCTTACGATTCGCTCTGGTGCTGTTTGAAGTTCAAATGACTTCCGTATCAAAGGCTGAGGTTGCGGCAGTAACCAATTGGGTCGTCGCTGTCGCACCGTAAATTCAGGTTCAAAGGCAGCTTTTGCAGCAGGCTTCACACAAGCCCATGAGCGTTCCGGGCGAGGATCAGGGGCACTTTTAATTCTCATTACCGCGCTCGAAGTTAAGCGACTTTGCAAACGACTTAACAGCTGATGGTCGGATAGCCCCAGCCCTGTATTTTGAATAAACAGATCTGAAGCAGGCGCTTGTTGCAGCACTAGGTTTTCAACTTTAATCACCAGACTTTGCACTGGCTCGGACAATGGCATTTGGTGAATTCTAAGTTGCGCAATTTGCATAAATTCATCGGCTCGATGCTCAGGTTCAGCCATTCGAAATATAAGCTCGGTATCCGGTTGTTCACGATGCTCTAATGTCATGCACACACTTTGAGCAGCGAATTGCCGACGCTGTAGATAACGCCCTAATAATTTCAAAATACGCTGTAACGGGAACAACAACCCATCGGCATAGCTAATTTCATGGAGGCAATTCCAACGATACTCAAAATGTGGCAAAGGTTTAAACCACGCGGGTTCTGTATATTTTTGATGAGGCTCCTTTTCACCTTTGAAAGCCGCAAGCCATGCAGCAATCTCTCCGCCAAAGCGTATCTTCCAATCGGCCATAGGGATGTGCAGCAAGTCGCGTAAAGTTTTCATCCCAACCCCAGTTAAAGCAGATTGGCCTGGGGGTTCTAATGGCAGTTGAGTCACCGTTAAATCCGCCACAGCAAGATCCAGTTCCCGCTCACTTCCCATCGGTAAATGTTGCTTTGCCTGTGCCAGCGTGTAAGCGGCCATAGGAGTGACTCCTGCCGCCGCGTAATAGCGAAAACCCGCTTGATGCAGCCGCTGTTCTAGCACTTGCCAATAACTCTGACGCCCTCCAAATAAACGCCACATGCTGCGAGTTTCAAATAAAATGCCACGGTTAAATTGGATGGCTAATTGCGCACATACGTCATAACAAGATTCGGAGATTTGAGAGAGCAATTGCTGTTGATAAGCATTGTCGTCCATTCGCACAGCTGTATCTGGCGCTAGCGCTAGCGCCTTTGCAACGCTCATCCCACAGTGAATTCCCGCTGCAGACGCGAATTCAGAGCATTGCATGACCCGCTTTCGCGCATCAAGTACAATGACACTCATTGCTTCATGCTGAGCGGCAAGCGCATCGGCTTGAAGGTGAGCAAAGTCGACAAACAACCACGCGACTATTCGAGACATAAACCGCTCTGCTGCCAAGGCCCACGAACCAGTTGTGGCGCTATTTCGGTCTCATCCACATAATCATGCAGCGGCTCACCAGGTAAGGTGATACGAACGGCGCTCAGCGGCCACGCCCCTCTGCGCTTTAGGCATTCAACAGACAACATCTGCTGCGCTGAAGTGGCCGATAACACCAACCTACAAGTCGCTGGCGATGCTTCAGTTCTATAGCGCTCTGGCCGTATCAACCATGAAAAACTTTGGCCTTGATCGGCGGCTAATTGCAAGCGTCGAATGTCGGGCCCTTTGAGCTTAAATTTTGGATAAATAGACGATTCAAGCCAACTTAAGACACCAACACAACTGCCACTTTTTAAGCATTGCTCTGTGGCCCATAAACCTTGTTTAGGTTGCTCCGGTTGGAGCCAGAGAATACGCGAAATATCAATGCCCGCAGACTGCAGCGCTGGTGCATATGGAATAAAGGGAGGCGCTACGAATACCAACCACTGAGCATTAGCCGTAGCTTGTTCAGAAAGGCGTGCAAGTATTGGCAATAATAATCGTAGCTCACCAATACCTTGCCCTTGGTGAAGCAATTCAGACACATGCCCACGAGGCCACCCCCCTAATAGAAGTTGATCCATGGCTTCTATGCCTGAAGACATAACCCCATGCGTTCGCGGCTGAACAGCCTTACCACGCCATATTTTTCCGCTATGAAATAGAGGCTGAAGCAATGCCATAAAACACTCGCAAATAACTGTACACTTATACAGTATAAAAAAGGTTCAGGGCGCTGTAAATATGCGATTGTTCTAAGCGCTTTTCCGCAAGCGATGAAAGAGCCGCTTGGTGTTGATCTTCAAGAATAAATCGTCAGCTCTGCGTTTTTATAAAACGGAATGAACATTCATATTTGGCTTTGAAACCGGTATTTTTCAGTTGAAAATAAACCTTGAGCACGTATGGTAAGAAACACTTATAATTAACGGTTAACTGATTATGTTTAACAAAAAAGAAAGTTCCTTACTTCTACTTGCATGTTTGTTCATGGCCATACCTGGTAGCTATGCAGCGAATGAACAATCAGCGCTGATTGACGTCAACAAAGCGAACCCTAATCAGCCCAGCTTCGTTTCATTTCATGACACCACGCCTAAGGGCATGGTTTGGCAAAAAGTTGAAGCTCTATCTGACGAATTTGACCAATGGGATGCCAACAAATGGCTCAAAACCAACTGGAACTACGGCGATACACCGGTCAATATGTTGAATAAGAACTCTGGCGTTGCCGATGGAAATTTGTGGATTAAAGCCACTTTAAACGCAGAAAGTGACGAGCAGTGGTTTGAAACATCTCGTGTACGTTCCAAGGCTAAGATCAAATTTCCCATGTACACCGAAAGCCGAATTAAAACGGCTCATATTTCTGCCTATAACACCTTTTGGCTCAACAACGGTGACATCAATAACCGCGATGAAATTGATATCATTGAAAATAATTCAAACCCATCAAGCGACTACGATAACCCAGATTACCCTTGGCAAATGAGTTCGCAGTATTTTGTGGTCAAAGATGGCACCACTGAGCGTGCTAAAGGCAATTATGACAACCGTAAACTGTCTGACGGCAACACACTAAAAGGCGTCAAATGGAACGAGGCTTATCATGTGGTCGGTGCGTGGTGGAAAGACGAACATCATGTGCAATTTTATCTCAATGGTGAACCCGCAGGCCAAATCACTACTGAATTGCCTTTTACCTTAGAACAGCACCTGATTTGGGACTTGTGGACTCAAGATTCATCATGGGTGGGCGGACTACCGGCCAAGTCAGACCTATTAGATGACTCCAGGAACACCATGAAAGTCGACTGGGTGAGAACCTGGAAGCTAACAGCACAATAAATCAGCTAAGTCATAAGAGCCGACGGTCTGCTGTCGGCTGTCCCCCACTTTAACGCTACCGAATTTCATTCAAATCAAAGCATTCCAATGGCGAGGCCTCAATTGGCCCACAATACGACTAACATCAACGTCAATTACCTCACATTCACCTTTGCGAGATGGAATTGATGGTGATTACGACATCAATCTTGTGCATACGTTGGTGGCCTACGGGCAGTGGGATTTTTACTGATCTTCCAATGCAGCTTGATGACGCTTTTTAAGGCGTTGCTGAAACGCTTGCCATGCCAAGCTATCAGGCCGTTTTCCACAACCGGTGGCGGGCGACCAAATGTGCCCAGACTGTTGAGCATCGAGCACCGATTTATCTTGTACGAAATAACAACGGCCGTTCACTTCAATCACTTGTGCGCCACCGCCCGTGTCGTAAGCCGACTCAACCGGAAAGTGTTGCAACCAAGGTTGAAGTCGAGATTGTAAATTAGCGGGTGATGGTTTTTTATCGGAGGGGTCAGACTGCAATAAAACATTCGCCGAGGCATTTGAGGTGTGAATCCCTTCAGTACGCCAACGGCGCCACGCGGGCAGAGGTGTTGGCTTGTTTTCCTGAGGGTTAGTTTGTAGGGGTTGTTCCATCAAACGTTTTCGAGCCTCTGGTTCCTGCATGTTTTCGCTTGAAAACTCTCGTTCGATCGCCACAGCTGTTGGCTCATTTGAACCGGCTTCATCTAACTCTGAGCGCAAAGGCTCAACAATCACCGGCTCTGGCGGGGATTGCACCACACGTTGGTGAGTGATGAGCTGCGCTTGAATTGGTTTTTTATGCGTTATTAACTGCACGCGCTTACTACCAAGTGACTGTATTAATACTACTAAAAGTAAATGCAGCAATAACGAGGTGAACGCAAATAAAAACCATCCTTGGCGATCATGGAACATGACTATCCGTATTAAATGTCTTACATTCTGTGGTGTAAGACACTCAAATAACTCATGTGTTAGATCATCATTCAAAACAATTTACATAGTATGATGTTTTAACAAGACAAGGACCTGGTACCCATACGTGCAAACAGTTGCTTTAACGCCGCTCGAAGACGCCATCAAAAGGCTATCTCAGCAGCTGGAATGCCTTAGCATTCCGGAGCATCCAACCTTGGTGCAGCTTCAGGTTAAACTTTCAACGACGCAGGCTTTGCCTTGGCTTAACGAGCAAGTTGAATTCCCCAAGCTTTATTGGCAATCGCGCGATCATCAAACAGAAGCGGCAATTTCAGGCAGCGTTGACACTTGGTGGCTGGATCAAGCATGCGCAAACAAAGCGACATGGCGTCGTCACCAAACTCATTCCGAACAATTAGACTGGCGTTATTACGGCGGGCACGGTTTTACGCTGGGCGATCCTCGGGTGACAGAAATGGGCGGAAATCGCCTCTATTTGCCCAAGCATGAATTTAGGCGACAGGGTGACCAACACTGGTTACTGTTTTACGTAGCAATAGAGCCAAGTCAATGGCGCGCTCAAATACGTAAAGCACAAGCGGAGCTCAACAACCTCAAAGCTCCTGCGCCGCTTAGAGCCCCAACGCTGTCGGTGTCGCAACAAGAACATCAACCAGACTACTCGGGCTGGGAACAATTGGTTGAAAATCTCACTCAGGCGCAACAACAGCTTGAAATACCTAAAGTTGTGCTCTGCCGCGAAACCAAATTGACCACTGAGCATTCACCGAATTGCTGGCAGCTATTACAAACGTGGCAACGCCAACAGCCCCACTGCTATCACTTTGGTATTCAAACCAATGAGCACAGTTCATTCTTTGGTTGTTCACCGGAACGCTTGTTTCACCGCCAACAACAGCATTTGCAAACCGAAGCACTTGCAGGCACCTGCTCTCGCCACCAAGATGCCGCTCAAACCGCTCGCATGGCAGATCAGTTAATGCAAGATCAAAAAAATATCCTAGAAAATAGACTTGTGGCCGACGACATTCAGCAACAGCTCACACCGCTGACCGAACACTTGTCGATTGAGTCTCCTGCACATTTAGTAGAACTCACTCAAGTAAGTCATTTATGTCGCGATATTCATGCGCAATTAAAAGCCAATGTGAGTGACCAAGACCTACTTCAAGCATTGCACCCCACCGCAGCCGTTGGTGGGCTACCACGCCAGTCCGCACAACAGTATTTAATCAAACATGAGCCGGTGAAGCGGGGTTGGTATGCCGGCGTTTTTGGCATGGTCGGCGATGAGAGTAGTGAGTATTGTGTGACCATTAGAAGCATTCAACAACACAATAGAGAACTCAGTTTATATACTGGAGCAGGCATTGTAGAAGGCTCTGAGCCATGTTCGGAGTGGCATGAATTGAATAGCAAACTTGCCAGCGCTATGGCCGTTGTACAGCCTGCGTATCACGAATGACAAATTTCTTTCCTACCCAATTCAGCCATTGTAACGAACTTTACGCTCACGTCTTAATCGAGGAACTCTCGCGTCTGGGGGTTCAGCATATTTGTATCGCTCCGGGCTCGCGAAGTACGCCATTAACGCTGGCCGCAATTGCGCATCCTCACATTCAAACCCCAACTCATTTTGATGAACGGGGATTGGGCTTTTTCGCACTGGGAATTTGCAAGTCAACACAAGCGCCCGTAGCGGTGATCGTGACCTCTGGCAGCGCTGTTGCAAACCTATATCCGGCTGTTGTGGAAGCCTATCAAACACAGCACCCAATCATTTTGCTCACCGCAGACCGCCCCGAGGAGTTAGTTGATTGCGGCGCAAACCAAGCCATTGAACAACCCGGGATTTTTAGCCATTTTGTGAGAGCATCGCTGAATTTAGACGCACCGGACACTCATCCGAGTTTGAGTGATATGTTGGCGCACCTCAATATTGCCGTGCATCAACCCATCCAAGGGCCAATTCATGTCAATTGTCCCTATGCAGAGCCACTCTACCCGTCACAACCTAAACAGAGCTACGCCGAACTCCTCGCCCCGATAAAACCTTGGCTCAACAGCCATCAAAGCTATCATCAGAGTTCTGAACAATCGACCTTAGTTGATTTTGATCTACCCAACTTACCGGGCGTGATCATTGCCGGTGCTCTATTTCCTGACGAGCAAGATGCAGCACTCAAGCTGCAACAGCAACTCGGTTGGCTGTTGCTCGCAGATGTGCAATCGAACTTAAGGCAGCATGATCATGTATTGTGCTTTCCTGAATTGGCGTTAGCCGTGCCTGATCTCGCCGAACACTTACAACACTGTCAGCAATTTTTAATGTTGGGCGGACGGCTAACATCTAAGCCGCTCATGCAGTGGCTTGCCAATAAACATTGGCAACACAGTTGCCAAATTAGCGCGCATCCTGGGCCGTTCGATGCAGGTCTAGTGATTATGCGACGTGTGAAGTGCCGAGTTAACCAAGCTGTGTTGCATCATTCAGACCCCGCTACTTCGCAACCTGAATTTGCGACAACTGTTAACAAAGCCATAAGTCACCAGCTCCAAACATCTCAGACGGCACCACTGTCTGAGCTCGGTGTAGCCTATCACTTAAAGAAATTGGTACCGCAAGATAGTATGTTAATGCTCGGCAACAGCCTTTCAATTCGTCTGTTTGAGCATGCCCATCAAGGGCCGCAACAAATTGTGAGTAGCCGAGGAGCGAGCGGAATCGATGGCCTTGTTGCGACCGCTGCGGGGTTGGCATATACCCAAGAAAAATCGCGACTCACCACATTAGTGCTAGGCGATCTATCTTTATTGCATGATTTGAATTCTTTGGCGCTACTGAGCAAAGTCAGTGCGCCTATTTGTGTGATTGTATTGAATAACGATGGTGGCAATATCTTCGACGCATTACCTGTGCCCGACGTGGAGACATTGGATGACTATTATAGGCTACGACACGGTTATCAATTCAAGGATTCTGCAGCTCAGTTCGGCTTAAATTATTTTGCCCCGACCTGTTTAGAAGACCTAGAAACATCTTTACAACACGCATTGATCAAAGGTGGCGCGCATTTAATTGAAATTGTGACGCCTGCCGGTGAAGCGATGACGCAACTCAAACAAAGCATTGCCAATGCCCAACACATTACACTGTAAAGTTGTTGGCCAATACCAGCCACACCGTCCCGACATCGTGATGCTGCATGGTTTTTTAGGTCAGCATCGAGACTGGTTGCAGGTTATTCAGCCTTGGCAGCACCAATATCGCTTTATCTTGGTTGATCTTCCCGGCCACGGTTTAAGCCGCGTAGAGTACAACACAGACAATGGTTTTGAGCACGCACATCAGTCGTTAGTGAATACATTACAACAGCTAAACGTTGGCCGATACCAACTTCTTGGCTACTCGCTAGGAGGGCGGCTGGCAATGTACCATGCCTTGCAACAACCCTGCGGACTTGAGTCCTTATTGTTGGAGTCGTGTCACCCTGGCGTTGCCTCCGTACGCATTAAACTCAAGCGAGATGCTTGGGAAAAACAATGGCAGCAACGTTTATTACAGCAATCAACCGAAGTGACACTGAATAAATGGTATCAGCAGGCCGTATTTGCCAGCTTAACGCGAGTTCAACGCCAACAACAAATACAACGTAAGCTGCTGAATCCAAATAAAACGCAATGGGCAAGAGCGCTCGGCTCACTATCTTTGCGTAAACAGCCTAATCTATGGCAAATTGGCCAACAGACAGACCTTAGGGTGCACTATATTGTAGGTGCAAATGATCCAAGATATGCGACGTTGGCGCGCAAGATGCTTCGCAGCAGCCCAACCGCAAAGATTACAATCGTGAGAAATGCGGGTCACAACATTCATTTTACTGCCCCCCACGCGTGGCAGCATCATTTTGAACAATGGCTAAAATTAGGATTTACCCATGCTTGACGAGCAAACTCTTTATGCTGGCATCGATTGGCAACCGGTCGACAGTAAAACATACAGTGACATCCTTTATCAGAAAGCAGAAGGCATCGCTAAAATCACCATTAATCGCCCACAAGTGCGGAATGCATTTCGCCCTCAAACCGTTAACGAAATGATTGATGCACTGGCCGATGCGCGCTATGACTCAGCTATTGGTGTGATTATTTTGACCGGTCAAGGCGATCTCGCATTTTGCTCCGGAGGCGATCAAAAAGTACGCGGCGATTATGGCGGATACAAAGATGATGAAGGCACTCATCATCTGAATGTGTTGGATTTTCAACGTCAAATACGAACATGCCCAAAACCCGTTGTTGCAGCAGTAGCGGGTTACGCCATTGGCGGTGGGCACGTACTGCATCTGATGTGTGATTTAACCATTGCCGCGGACAATGCTCGCTTTGGGCAAACGGGTCCTAAAGTAGGCTCCTTTGATGGCGGCTTTGGTGCGAGCTACATGGCGCGTATCGTGGGTCAAAAGAAGGCACGTGAAATCTGGTTTTTATGCCGCCAATACAACGCCGAACAAGCGCTCGACATGGGTTTGGTGAATACCGTTGTACCGGTAGGCTCACTCGAAAAAGAAACGGTTCGTTGGTGTCGTGAAATGCTTCAGAATTCACCAATGGCATTGCGCTGCCTAAAAGCGGCATTAAACGCAGATTGCGATGGCCAAGCAGGCTTACAGGAGTTAGCTGGCAATGCCACCATGCTGTTCTATATGACCGAAGAAGGTCAAGAAGGACGCAATGCATTTAACGAAAAACGCGCCCCAGATTTTGATAAGTTCCCGCGTAATCCATAAGGCTCATTCATTGGCGTCGAGTACAGAGCAGCCGCACATCATTGCGGCTTATCGTTACCGCCTGCCATTTGTGAAACCTTTAACTTTAGCGCATGGCGTGCACACACATCGGCAAGGGCTACTCATTGCGGCACAATGCCAACTTCGCCAAACGATTATTTGGGGCGAAGCCGCTCCATTACCCGGCTTTAGCCGTGAAACTTTAGCTGATGTGGAAGCTGAATTCTTACAGTGGATTAATAGCTGCAACAGGGACTCTATCGGGCTTTCGTCGGCAAGCCTTCAATTTGCACTGAGTATGCTCAGTGCACCGACAACAACGCAGACCGGTGTAATACAGAGCGCACAACTGGTCACCGCTGGCATGACAAAGACTGCTCTCAATCCGAATGAATACACCATTAAGCTGAAACTAGGCCATCAGACAATTGCAGGTGATATTCAACAGTTTCGACAATTCGCTGAGCAGTATCCCAACGCTCGATTTAGACTCGACGTGAACCAAGCATGGCAACTGGAACAGGCTCAACAATTTGCTCAAGGTATCAATTTATCAAGAGTTGAATGGTTTGAAGAGCCCTGTAAACAGTTGGCCATGACTCAAGCCTTTGCTCGGTCACTACCAGTGCCTATTGCACTAGATGAGCATCTTCAGCAGCCAGATTATGAGCCTGAATTATTTGAGGGGTTAGTCGCACTGGTCTGCAAACCGACATTAATTGGCACCTTGCAGACTTGTAAAAAACTCCATGCATTTACGCAACATCATGATCTAGATTTTGTTGTGAGCAGTTCATTTGAGAGTAATATAGGGCATCAATATTTGCAGCAACTGGCTCAGCTTTGGCAACCGAATACCCGCCACGGACTAGACACTCTCAAAGCATTGGCAAGCGATGCCGTTTTCCCGCGCTCAAGTACCTCGAACCTCCCTGTAGTACCCACCAGTCACATGGCACTTGTATGGCAGCTCTAAGCCGTATTCTGAGTGAATTGGAACACGACTCAAAGCCTCGGTTATTGGGCGTGGAAGCGCCTTTAGGTGGCCCGGCTATCAGCGGTAGACAATGGTCTGCTGCTGCAACATCCATAGCCCAAACTTTACTTACTATGGATACCCAGCATCGGCGGTTTAATGGCCGTATTGCGGTGTGTAGCGATAATCCTTATCAGTTAATACTGATGGCTACCGCTTGCCTAAAAGCCGGTATGACCTTTCAACCCATTAGCCCGCGCTGGCCTATCGATCAGCGTGGCAGCCTAATGCGCTCCATGCAAAGCACTGCTTGCTGGCCGTCAAAGGCATTCATGCCGTCAGACCACATATTGCACGTTGATATCAATATCGAAGAGTTAGTCGCGCAATCGCACACTATAGCGCCACAAGCACAGCATGTGTCCTGTACCACCTTGCTTACTTCAGGTAGCACGGGAACACCAAAAGCCGTTGAGCACTCGTTTGAACAACACCTTGCAGCCGCCCAATTTTGCAATCCTATTTTGAATCTTTCAAAGCGCAGCTGTTGGTTAATGTCATTGCCCATTTATCATGCCGCAGGCTATTCCATCTTTATGCGTTGCTTAGCTGCTGGTGCAACCATTGCTTTGCAACAACAGCGCAGTTTAACCATTGAGGATTTTGAGCTTCATTCGGTCACCCATGCTTCTTTAGTCACAACGCAGCTCAAAAGGCTGTTAGAACTGCGCCACTTCAATAGCGCTCACTTAACCCTCAGGCATATTATGGTCGGAGGAGGTCCGGTATCGGACGAGCTGGTTCTGACCGCAACAGAACGCGGGTTCAAGGTCTATTTAAGTTACGGCATGACAGAAACAGCTGCCGCCATCGCTTTGTCTGAAGTAAAGACTCATGCCGGTATTGACGTCAGCAACAATCGGAATTTAAAACTTCACGATGATGAGATATGGCTCCGTGGCTCTCAGATCGCACAAAGCTACCTCACTTGGTCTGAGCATATTACCCTCACCGATGCTCAAGGTTGGTTTGCCACAGGCGACACCGGAGAGGTCATTGATGATCACTTGTTTATTGTGGGGCGAAAAGACAATCAGTTCATCTCAGGTGGGGAAAATATTCAACCAGAGTTAATCGAGCGCGCTTTACTGCTTCATCCTAGCATTCAGAATGCCGTAGTTGTGCCCGTTGCCGACTCGGAGTTTGGCGCTCGCCCCGCTGCATATATCCTTTGGAAGGAATCCCCTGTTGCCATTGAGCAACTCAAAGCAGCCCTGTCAAAAACACTTCCTCGTTTTATGTTTCCAAGCCATTGGTTCGAATGGCCTGCACTGGCACAAGACCAAAAACCGCCACGCAAGCTTTGGGCCGAATTGGCCGAGCAGCAACTAGTTGCGCTAAATCGTTCGTCTTATGCAAGGTAGCTCCACAAGGCCGCACCGCCAGCGATTGAACATAGAGTTAATGACGCCCAGCGCATGTGTTGATGACTCAGCTCCCCAGCATAGCGGCGAGCCAGCCAATACCCCATTAAGCTGGCCGGAATTAAAGGCAGTGTGAGCCACAAGTGGCTCCAGCGCAAATAACCGGTACTTGCTTGTACGACTAACGACAACAACGAACTCACCACAAAAAATGCCGACAAGTTGGCTCGAATCACGCCTGCTGCCGAATGTTGTAAGATGATTGCCATTGGTGGGCCCCCTATGCTGGTGCTGGTGCCAAAAAGTCCTGAGAAAAATCCAGCAATCGCCATTCGGCTTCTTGTGGGGGCGAGGCGTATCGGCATAAGACTGATAACCACGGCAATCAGCACCGAGCAACCAATCACTAATGCCAGCTGCCGAGCATCCACAACCATCAGCAAAGCACCACCCGCTAAACTACCCGGCACTCGGCCAACAATGGCATACGTTAGAGGCCCCAAACTTAAACTTTGACGATGCTGGTAGGCATTAAAGAGCGACAACACTAACGCCACAATAGTGATGGGGGCAGGAACATAGTTCACGTCGATGAGATACAACACGGGCGCAGCAACAATCGCCAAGCCAAACCCAATCGCCGACTGCACAAAAGAACCCAGCATGATCATGAACAATGCAGCGAGCCACAACATAGCTGGACTAGTAAATTCGATCACAAGTGCCAATGCTTTTATCAGGAAAAGCGCAGTATAGCCTGATTTGTATGGAGTTTGAGCGGCGTGAAATCAATCGGTATGTCACTATCAAATCAGACACGAGGCATTGCGCCTCGCGTCTGAACACTAAGCTTTTAAAAAGCGACTAAGTGTTTTTTATCGCATCAAAATCATCAAGTGACTTTTGCGTAGCAGGTGCGCCAAGTTTAGAGCCAATGAAAATGGCGATCAGCGCAAACACAACGCCCGGTAATATTTCGTAAAGGTCGAAGATTCCGCCGGAGAGCTGACGCCAAATCACCACAGTCGCCCCCCCGACCAACATACCCGACAACGCACCAGCTCGGTTCATTCCACGCCAATAGAGCGACAGTAATAATACCGGCCCAAATGCAGCTCCAAACCCAGCCCACGCATATCCGACTAGCTCCAATACCGATGCATCTGGATTCCATGCTAAGACTGTTGCCATCAAGCACACCGCCATCACTGCGATTCGCCCAGCCCATACTAACTCTTCTTGGCTCGCATCAGGCCTAAGCCAGCGACGATATAAATCTTCAGTAAAGGCAGATGACGACACCAATAGTTGGGAGTCTGCAGTACTCATGACCGCAGCAAGAATAGCCGCTAGCAGCACGCCTGCAATCCACGGATGAAACAACATGTTGACCATATGGATGAAGACGGTTTCGGAATCATCAAGCGGCCCTAAACCATGCTGAGCCAAATACACTAAACCCGTCATGCCCACGAGCAATGCGCCAATTTGACATAAGAAATTCCAAGTCACAGAGATTTTACGGGCAGTATTGATCGCATCATCGCTACGAGTTGCTGCAAAGCGCGCCAATATATGCGGCTGACCGAAGTAACCTAACCCCCAAGCCACTAGCGACACAATGGCAATCCATGACAATGGTGTGCCGCTGACATCGCGCATCACGTCTGTGAGGTGCGGGTTAATCGCATTCAATGACGGCACCAAATCGCCATTTACTTCCGACAATATAACCACCGGAACAACCAGCAACGCAGCCATCATCAATAAACCTTGCACCACGTCCGTCCAAGTCACCGCTAAAAAGCCACCAAATAAGGTGTACGACACCACGCAAACCGCGCCAATTGTAACCGCAAGGTGATAGTCCAGCCCAAATACAGTGGCGAATAGCTTTCCGCCCGCCACTAAACCTGAGCCGGTGTAAAATAGGAAGAATACGAGAATTACAACGGCCGCAATCATTTGTAGCGCACCGCTTTTGTCATCAAAGCGACGCGATAGATATTCAGGCACCGTTAGCGCGTCATCACATTGAATGGTATAGCGACGCAATCGATTCGCCATCAGCAGCCAATTCAACCAAAAGCCCAGCATTAAACCAATAGCTAACCAAATAGCCTCAAAACCCGCAAGATAAGCATAACCGGGCAAGCCTAGTAACAACCAACCACTCATATCAGATGCACCAGCACTCAGTGCTGCAGGTAACGGGCCAAGGTTTCGGCCACCAAGAAAATAGTCAGAAACACCGTGAGTCTGGCGAAAAGCCCACAAACCAATCGCAAACATAATGACTAAATATGCGGCAAATGTTGTGATCACAGAGGCGTTCACCTCAAACATAAAATCTCCTAGGGGTGGTGGTTTTGTTTTGATGTTTAATTCGCAAGTTTCCCTCACTCAACTAAATTAAACAGCACAACTGTAAATAACCTGTGCAATCAGAGGCTACCTGAAATAGTGTAATGAGGCCACAATACAAAGGCTTAAGCCTGATAAACCGCAATAAACAAGGATCGAACACATGGTAAAGCCCCGTCTTTTCAGAACCATTCAGCATTTAGCGTTAATTATTTCGCTATCCATTATGGCATCTACATTTGCAAATGCCGACCAACCAGTCACAGTGACGCACCTTGCGGGTTCCGTCCATATGTTAGAGGGTAAAGGCGGAAATATCGGTATTTCTGCAGGTGAAGACGGCTTTATTCTAATTGATGACCAGTTTGCCGACATGGCCGCCCCGATTGAAGCGGCACTGAAACCATTATCCAATGGCAAACGTTTCTACGTGGTGAACACCCATTATCACGCCGATCACACCGGTGGGAATGCGCATTTTTCGACCACTCGAAACGCCACAGTATTTGCCCATAATAATGTGATGATTCGGCTTCAAAATGACGACAAAACCTCACCTGAAGCGCTGCCTGTCGTGACATACAAAGATGGCGTGTCGTTGCACCTTAACAATGAAATTATTCACGTTCGTCACCTCAGCGCGGGCCATACCGATGGTGACAGCATCGTCTACTTCGAACGCACAGACATACTCCATACGGGTGACTTGTTTTTCAACGGTATGTTTCCTTACATCGATCTATCTAGCGGAGGTGATGTGCGAGGTTACAGTGCCAATGTTCATAGTTTAATTGAACGCGTAGATATTGATACTAAGATCATCCCAGGGCATGGCCCTCAAGCCACACGTAAAGATCTTGAAAAATTTGCCAACATGATCGACCAAAGTATTAGCTGGATGGAGCATCAAAAGTCGAAGAAATTGAGTCTTGAGCAGATTCAATCGGGAGACAAGCCAGACTGGTTCGCGCAATGGAGCTGGAATTTCATACCGACTGAGCGCTGGGTCACAACCCTCTATGAAGGAATCGAATGAACTTTAAGGTTAAACCCATCACCGCAGCACAAACAATTCTGCTACGGCACCAAATACTTCGGCCTCATCGCCATGTTTCAACGGCGTACTTTGATGGAGACGACTCAACTGACAGTTTACATTTAGGCGCATACAGCGGTGATGAACTCGCCTGTGTTGCTAGTTTCATGAAAGCTCAATGTCCGGGCTTTCCAACGCTAGGCGCACATTACCAACTACGAGGAATGGCAACCGCAACTGAATGGCAAAGGCGCGGTGCAGGCACCGCGTTACTACAATACATGCCCACTTATCTACGAGAATTCGACGCAGAATTGGTCTGGTGTAATTCTCGCATAAACGCTATTTCGTTTTATCTAAAAATAGGATTTACACAATCCAGTGAACCGTTTGACATTGTTGATGTAGGTCAACACGTGCAAATGATTCGGTCGTTATCCTAAGTGCTTACAATTACTACAACTAATATTCTTGATAATTATTCGCATTACCATTAACATATGCATCAATTAGTCACGTTTATTACTATTGTTGAGCACTTAGCACTATGTATGTTTGCCACTGTCATGGAATCACTGATAAAGCCATCCGCCAAGCTGTTGCTGACGGAGCTTCAACCATGGCTGATATCAAACGTGACACGTTAGCCTCTACTCAGTGTGGTAGCTGCGCCATGCAAGTCGCCGCCATTGTTCGTGAAGAGCTCGTTAAAACAGATACCCCTTTCTACAACGCCGCATAAGCAATAAACGTCAACACTTCGTTCTCACTTAAAGCCTCAGTACGGTTCCACTTCGCGTAGCCAGCGACCGTTTCTGGCAGACCAGTTTGCAAAACTCCTGCAATACCCATCTGGCAAATTGTTTCGTCTTACCGACAATATAATTAGGCAAAATAATGACAAAACAATGGACTAGACGTCAATTCTTGGCCATGTCTGCGATTGGTGCAGGCAGCGCTGTACTCTCAATGGGACTCACCGGTTGTAGCGACAGCAATTCGAATAAAGAGAGTATTCGCGTCGCCTTTCACCACGGCGTAGCAAGCGGCGACCCCACTCATAGCAGCGTGATTATATGGACCCGAGTTTCACCTGAACTCGCGACCGATCTTAGCAAAGAAGTTGAAGTCAGTTGGCAGGTTGCGGAAGACCAAGACTTCAACCAAATGGTGACTGACGGCAGCATGAAAACCAGTGTTGATCGCGACTTCACCGTTAAAGTTGACGCTGCAGGTCTAGTCTCGGGACAACAATATTTTTATCGTTTTAAAAGTGCTGACACCACTTCTGCTGTGGGCAAATGTAAAACATTGCCCATGGGCGCAGTGAACGATGTCAAACTTGCCGTAGTGAGTTGCGCAAATTTCCCAGCCGGCTACTTCCATGTGTATCAAGATATTGCACAACAAAGCGATCTAGACGCAGTGATTCATTTAGGCGACTATCTCTACGAGTATGGCCGCGGAGGATACGGATCTGACACAGCCGCAGAGTTGGGGCGTGAAGTATTACCGGAACACGAAATGGTGTCTTTAGCGGACTATCGTACTCGTTACAGCCAGTATCGAGGCGACCAAGATCTCCAAGCCGCCCACGCAGCCCATACCTTCATCAATGTTTGGGATGATCACGAGATTACGAACGACACATGGCGTAATGGCGCTGAAAATCATGACGAATCAGAAGGTGACTTCGACGCGCGAAAATTAGCAGCGCTCCAAGCATTTTTTGAATGGTTACCGATTCGTCCTGCCGGTAATGACGATTTCGAAGACACGATTTATCGTAGTTTTGAATTTGGTGAATTAGTCGATCTGCACATGATGGATACGCGCGTGATTGGCCGTGACGAACAGTTGAGTTTCGCCACATACACTGATCCTGGCACTGGCGCATTTGACGCGAATAGCTTTGCTGCTGACATATCAGATGCTAACCGTACCTTACTCGGAGCTACCCAGCTCAGTTGGCTTGAAGGTCAGCTCACCCAATCGACTAAAACATGGCAAGTGTTAGGCCAACAAGTTCTCATGGGGCGCATGAACTTGCCAGCTGCCATCGCTACTTCTCAAATGAGTATTCCTCAGTATGCTGAATTAGGTGCGCTTGCCGTCCTTGCGCAACGCGCACAAGCAGGCGACGCAACCCTTACCGCTGACGAACTTGCTTACTTGCAGGCCAACGCCCAGCGCCTTACTCCCCAAGTGGTAGCATTACTTCAATTGCCGTCTATTCCCTACAACTTGGATGCTTGGGATGGATATGCTTATGAGCGCGAGCGTGTCTTCGGGGCAGCGCGAACCAGTCAGTCTAATTTGGTGGTTCTGGCGGGAGACACTCACAACGCATGGGCCAGTAATTTAATCGATGCAGATGGGTATGCTGTTGGCGTTGAGTTCGCCACCTCATCTGTAAGCTCACCGGGACTCGAAAATTATCTCGCAATTCCTGAATCTGAAGTCACGGCCACCGAAGCTGGTATTGTGGGCTTAGTCGATGATCTGCAGTATATGAATATTAACAACCGTGGTTATATGGTGGTTTCATTCACGCCCCAAAGCGCTATCTCTGAATGGCGTTATGTCAGTGATATTCAGTCAGCAAGCTATAGTCGCATCACTGGACGAGAACATTCACTTTCGGTATCGGTGGGTAATAACCAACTCGGCTAAGTTTAGCGAGTCAGATATGGGGCAATCGGGAAACGCTCAGTAATGAGCATGACGGGTTGCCCCGACATGACAATGCGATAACATCGCCAAGCAATCTGTTCATCGTCATCAACCCCCCAGTCCAGCACCTCGCGTAACGTCTCGCTTCTTGTTTGGCGCAAAGCTTTGCCGATCCCAGCTTCGTGCGAACCAATACAATCTAATGTCGCCTGAGGAACTCTATTGGGCAACACGACCGCTGTGGCATTGAGGTAACACACTCCAGATGTTTTACCCTTCACTTGTGTTGTACGACACAAGGCATGATCACCGGGTGCCGCATTCAACAAAACAAGATCATGCTCTGGTACTGTGGTTGACTCCTGCTCAACTTCAACATGAATTGCCTCAGCGAACCAAGCTTCAAGCATATTGGTCACCGTGCCGTCTGATGTGATGAGTACCTTTAAGAACGAGGGCAGGTGAGCGTAGCAAGTCAAAATAAGGTGTCCAGTTCATAAAAAGTGTGCTGTAGCAGTTTACCAACCGCTTAACCTGCTTTCAATGCAACGGGTTGATACGTACGAGGTTTGAGGAAAACGGAATGAATAACCCACGCTAACGCCTAGCGCTATGATTGTTGTGATGGTCATTGAGCTAAAAGAACCTCACATCAGTGAGGGGCTTTCTAGTCTGAAAAGGTGCCTGACGGTTAGCGCCACAGATAACGTGTATGCCGCCAAGACAAGGACGTCTGTGCATATAACGAAATCCGTAAACGCAAAAAATCCCGACTCTTACGAATCGGGCTTTCTCTGAAAAGGTGCCTGGCGGTGACCTACTCTCGCATGGGGAAACCCCACACTACCATCGGCGCGATTGCGTTTCACTACTGAGTTCGGAATGGGATCAGGTG